>NZ_DBIC01000276.1:0-28700 GCF_002296545.1 Herbaspirillum sp. UBA812
TGTTGATGAGTGGCTCGCCGACACCGGATTGGATGAGATTGACGCCTTCCACGTGATTGCAAGGTCAGCATTTGGCACGCTCTATGTTTCTGGCGAAAAGACAGGACGTAGCGTCACGATTGTATGCGCCCGCAATATGATCTCTGCCTTAAAAAATAAATTGATTATAAAAAATATGGAAGATCAGGATTCTTCGATCCGTTCTTTTTTTGTGTCTAGTGATTTTGCGCGTTTTGATATGGAAGACGAGAACGGCCAGCCGCTCTTCGAACGCGCCCGATCCAAACTAGGTCCGCTTGAGCCCCATGAAATCTATGGATTCGAGCCCGCTATTGTATTGGGAGGAAAAATTCGCCTCGAAAATTTAGTCAAGGTGAAGACCAATGTACACCTGACGATTCTCCGGCAGTTCGCAGAGCCAGAATTGCCATTCGCGGGGATCGATATTGAAAAGTTGCTCGACTCTTGAAATGTCCCATCGTGAGCCGTTGGGTATGAGAGAGCACATCATCCTGCCTTACGTGGGCGTCGGACCGCTCAGGTTTGGAATGAATCGCGACGAGGTTCATCAACTGATAGGCGATACTTTATCTATCGATAAAAGCTGGTGCTCCGAAGAGTTGACAGAATATTGGAGCAACAACGGTATGCAACTAACTTATTCGGAAATGGATGCAACACTGTTGGAAATCAGCTTGTACCCCAGTCTCCAAAAAGTCCAATTGAATGGTCTTAACTTGTTCGAGGTTCCGAGCACGCTTGCATTTAAGGTTCTTCACAATTGGGATGATGCACCGCTAACAATAGTCGGCGTGAGTATCTTTCTCAAACTCGGATTAGCTGTGAACGGATTTTTTCATGACGATGACGGTGCCAAGTCGGTAACGGCTTTCGCAAAAGGAAGATGGGATGAGTGGCCACCAAAAGAAAAATGAAGCCTTATCTTCCGAGACTTTTGCAAAATAAATGGATCGTCCAAGGGAAAAGGCTATGGAATTCGCGAATATAAAAAATTATTCCCTATGTCAGAGCTGACGACGATTTAGCGGGACCGTTCATGAATTTCAAACTGGAGCCTTGCAGTGGCAAGGGAATGAGATGAGAGACGAAGGATTCAAATATTTTATTAGTAACTTTGGCGAAGCGACCAAGACCTCCCCGGTACCCGCCGCAAGCCTTGAAAAATGGCGCGGTAAGCTGCCAGATAAGTTATTGACATACTGGGAGCAAGAAGGATGGTGCGAATATGCGAATGGCCTCTTTTGCACAGTTGACCCTGATCACTATGAAGACCTCGTTGATGAGTGGCTTGCAGATACCGGATTAGATGAGATTGACGCATTCCACGTGATTGCAAGGACAGCATTTGGCGAACTCCATGTGTGTGGTGAAAAGACAGGATGTAGCGTCACGATCTATTGCGCCCTCAATGTGGTCGCTGCTTTGGAAAATAGATTGAAGGCAAAAACTAAAGAAGACCTGGATTTTTCAATCCGTTCGTTTTTTGCATTCAATGAGCCGATCGAGCTTGACATGAAAGACGAGAACGGACAGCCGCTCTTCGAACGCGCCAGATCCAAACGAGGTCCGCTTGAGCGGCACGAAATCTATGGATTCGAGCCCGCTATTGTATTGGGAGGAAAAATTCGCCTAGAAAATTTAGCCAAGGTGAATGCCCACGTGCACCTGACGATTCTCCGCCAATTCGCAGAGCCAGAATTGCCATTCGCGGGGATCGATATTGAAAAGTTGCTCAATTCTTGAACATGCAGCCATTCGTCAATGGTGCCGCCTCCGCATTGGGACGAATCACACTGAGCGAATGTCCAAAAACCATCCATTGACAACAGCCCTCACCCCGAAAAACGCCATCGGCAGCGGCGCCAAAAACCAAAGCGGCGCACCCACAGTGGGTGCGCCGCTTTTTTCATATCGAAATTCTTGAGCCAGGCTCAGGCACAGCAATTGCCGCCGCTATCGGCACAGCGTTCACGGCGCTGCAATTCACGGCGGTGGCGCACGCGCTGCGAAACGCGGTAGACGGCGCGCTGGGTCAGCATCATGGACAGGGTGCTCAAGCTGAACTCGGCGGCAATGAGCAAACCGACCAGAGCGGCAAATTGCAGGTAGATCCGTGGATACACGGAGAGACTACGCGAGAACAGTTGATGCAGCATGATGAATTCCTCTTTCTTGTTTTACGTGCTGGGGTTCTGCTTCACACCAGTGACGGTGCCGCGAACCGCGATGCGTGGCCGATCATGCCGGACCGCGCATCGGATCACCCTGCATCAGGCACCAGCGTAGGTCGAATCGGCAACGCTGCCGGCGGTTTGCACGGCGCTCTTGGCAGGAGCGTTGCTGAGGGCCGGGAACACCGAGTCAGGCTGGTTGGCGATGCCTTGTGCCTGGGCGCGGGCCAGGTCGGCCTTCACGGCAGCGCGGGTGGTGTGCGAGACGAAAGGCTTGTCAACCGGGTATTGGGCTTCAGCGAAAGCGACGGACGAAGCGGACAGGGCCAGGACGGCGGCGATAATGGTCTTTGCGGACATGATGTTTCTCCTTGAATACGTTAAGTGGACTTCAGCAGGGTTGCTTACAGTTCAGTGATGCAGGTAGCCGGGTTGTCGTTCGGCTCACGCCACTCACTCTCTAGAACCGCATCGTTTCTTGCGTTGCGATGTCGTTCATCGATGGACTGAAGTCTACGGAAGAGCGCTCAGGAGAAAAACCACGCTGGAAAGAATTGAGTGTTCCGGGTTCTGGAACAATCGCCATTGCCTATCGAGCCGATAGTCCGAAAGTGATACAAAGCCGCGCCATCAGGTCCACTGGCGCTGGTTCGCGCGCAGGGGCTGGGTGTATTCCTCGTGCTGGACCTGCTTCGCTACCGGACGCGCAGGGCCGGTCTCGGCGCGCACGCGCACCTCGGGCATGCAGGTCTGTGAGGACATCTGCAACGCAGGCTGCAGCTGGCGCGGCGGACGGACCACCGGCGGCAAACGTCCACCCGCGAGGGTTTTACGCAAGCGCTTGCGCATCGGATCGTCAGTTTGCTCAAGCTGGCGGGCAGGCTGGCCGGTTCTGGATTGGTCGGTAGCTGGCATGATTCGGTTCTCCCATCTTGTGGCGGGCACGTTGGCTGCCTTCATTGTCGGGGAGCAGTATCACGCCGGAGGACCGGACGGTTAAGCGGACAACGGCTCTGCCTGCTGTAGGAAAGCAGGCAGAGCCGCAACTGACGACAGCGGCGAACGCGCCCGGCTCAGAAGTGATGGTCGTAGCGGATCTGGAACTTGCTGTTCTCGGCCCGGTTGCGCACGGCAAATTCCTGGTACACGTTGAAGAACAGCAGGTCGCGCTCGGACAATCTCACCATGGCCGCCGGCCCCAGTCCGACCACGCGCTCGCGCCGCCCGCCCACATCGCTGCCGTTGACCTTGGTATCGGTGATCTGCTGCAGCCAGTAGCCGGCCGCGCCGATGGTCAGCGCCGGATTGAGCACGTACTCGGCGGAGAAGTTGGCATGCACCGCCTGCCCCGCCTGCGTGGAGCTGACGTTGTTGCCGAAAGCCGCATTGGGCGAGTTGTTGCGGGCATTCCAGAGATAGTGCAGGCGCCAGCTGAAACTCAGGTTCTGGCTGGCCCACAGCGTGCCGGCCCAATAGGGATCGAAGGACCAGGTATTGCTGCCCGGATTGACGGTGGCATTGCGGTCATAGGCCCCGGTCGGCAGGATGAACTGCAGTTCGAACCGCTGCGAATAAAGCGGCCCTTGCGCCCCCATGACGGGATCGTACTGCACAGACACGCCGGCGCTGATGTCGCCAATGCCGGTATTGCCGCGAAGGATGGCATTGTTGGCACCATCGTCCACTTTGGCATTGGCCACCCACGGCACCAGCATCTGGAAGCCCAGTTGCTTGTTGCCGAATTTGGCCCCCGGTGGCACGTAGATGAACTGGCTGATGGGGGCGAACACGCTGATGTCCTGGGTGGCAGGAAAGCCCAGCCGGTTGCCGTTGTTGTCCACCAGTTTGGTGGCCTTGGTGTAGGTGAGGTATTCGACGAAGTAAAAGCCGGGACCGCCGGGCAGCGGTGCGCCATCGAAGAAACTGGTCCCGCCCATGTTGACGGCGGGCTGGTCGTAGGCGCTGGCCAGCGCGGGCAGCAGGCTCAGGCTCAGTGCCAGCCGCGCCGCGCGGCGGCGGGCGGGCTGTCGGTGCTCTCTCATGGTGTCTCCTGGTATTGTTATCGGATGGGTCGCTTGCCGTGCGTCGGATTCAGAGATAGGTCGAGGCCAGTCCGCCATCGACCGGCAGGTTCACGCCATTGATCCAGCGGCTGCCGTCATCGCACAGCCAGACGATGGCCGCAGCGATCTCGTCCGGATAGGCCGGGCGCTTCATGCGATGGGCATCCTTCTGCACGCGGTCCTGGCCGAGCATGGTCACGAAATCGCCCAGGATGGGCGTGAGCACCGGACCCGGCGCAACGCTGTTCATGCGGATCGAATGCTTCAGGAACCAGGGCTGGGCCTGGGCCATGCTCCAGACGATGAGCGCTTCCTTGAAATACTGGTAGCAGCGCTCCTGCGGCACCGGATGCTGCGCCAGCCACTCGGCCCCGGCCGCAAAACCGGCGGTCTGCGCCAGCGCCTTGTGCTGGTCCAGCCGCTGCGGCCATTCGGCACCAAGGATGGAAGCCACGTTGACGATGGCGCTGCCCGGCGGCATGCGGCGAATCAGCAGCTCGGTGAGATGGCGCAAGCCGAGATAGTTCACGCGTGCAACCAAGTCCGCCGGGGCCGTGCCGGGCACACCTGCGATGTTGCACAGGCCATCGATCTTCTCGGGCAATTGCGCGGCGGCATCGTGGATGGCATCGGCGGTGGAAAGATCGGCCTGCACGAAACCCTCCACGCTGATGATGGGGGCATTGCGATCCACCCCGATCACGCGGGCACCCTGGACCCGCAGCAGCCGCGCGGTCTCGGCACCGATGCCGGAAGAAACGCCGGTGACGACGATGGTCTTGTCTTGCAGTGTCATGCTGGTCTCCTTGAATAATGATTTATATCGTTTGGTTTTTTACAGCGGCACGCATGCGATGGATTCAGAAGGGATACGGCGTGGCCTGCTCCTTGACCGTGATCCACTTCCATTGCGTGTACTCTTCCCAGTCGGCCGGCCCGCCCACGCTGGTGCCGTTGCCTGCAATGCCGGGACCACCGAAGGGGTTCACGCACTCGTCGTTGACGGTCTGGTCATTGACGTGGACCATGCCCTGGCGCAGCCGCCCCGCCACCCGCATGGCGCGGGCCAGCGAACCGGAGATCACGCCGGCGGCCAGTCCGCCCTGGTTCTGGTTGGCCAGGGTGATGGCTTCTTCCTCGGAATCCACCGTGATGACGCTGGCCACCGGACCAAAGATTTCTTCATCAAATACGCGCATGCCGGGCCGCACGCCGGACAGCACCGTCGGCTGATAGAACAAACCTTCATACGAGCCTCCAGCCAGCAAGCGTGCGCCGGCCGCCACGCTGTCCTGCACCAGCCCGTGCACGCGCTGCAGCTGGCGCGCATCGATCAGCGGGCCCAGCGCCACCTGGCCGCTGGCCCCATCGCCCACGGGCAGGTGACGCGCCTTGTCCACCAGGCGCTCCAGCAGACCCGCTGCCTGCGAGGCGTGGACCAGGATGCGATTGGCTGCCATGCAGATCTGCCCCTGGTGCAGCCACGCGCCCCAGGCCGCGTTGCTGGCGGCGACGTCGAGGTCGGCATCGTCGAGGATCACCAGCGCATTGGCCCCGCCCAGTTCCAGCGAGACCTTCTTGAGATGGCGTCCGGCCAGCTCGCCGATGCGGCGGCCCACGGCGGGCGAACCGGTGAAAGCGATCATCGGCACCTGCGGTGCCGTCACCAGCGCCTCGCCGGCCTCCGCGCCGCCGGGCAGCACATGTAGCAGACCGGCCGGCAAACCCGCTTCCTCAAAGATGCGCGCCAGCATGAAGCCGCCGGACACGGGCGTGCGCACATCCGGCTTGACCACCACCGCATTGCCCGCCGCCAGCGCCGGCGCCACCGTGCGCAAGGTCAGGATCAGCGGGAAATTGAAAGGCGAGATCACCCCGATCACGCCCAGTGGCGCACGTCTGGCGATGCTCAGGCGACCCGGCGCGCTGGGCAGCAACTGTCCCTGCGCCTGCAGCGGCATGCCGGCCGCGAGGTGGCACAGGGTGATGGCTTCGCGCACCTCGTGTTCGCCCTTGAAGAGCACGCCGCCGGTCTCGCGTGCCACCATGCGCGCCAGTTCATCGAAGTGCTGCTGGAACAGGTTGCCGGCGCGACGGAAGATCTCGGCACGCTCACGCGGCGGCACCCCCAGCCATTCGGCCTGGGCGGCCACGGCGGCCTGGACGGAGATGGCCACGTCATCCGCGCCGGCCAGACCGACCTCGGTGAGCGCTGCGCCGGTGGCCGGTTCGATGACGGTGGTGCCGTGTGCGGTTTCTTCCCAGCGGCCACGGAACAGGTGGCGTTGCCAGCGGGCAGGATCGAGCAAGGGGGTGGATGGGGCGGACATGCGGGTCTCCTTTGTAATGGCCGGTGAATCCGGATCAGCAGCCATTCTGCAAAGCCTGTGCCACCGCGCTGCGCGCCATACCATGCGGCTTTGCAGCAAGCTCATCCATCCCCGACGGGGAAGGCCAGAGCAGGTTTTCGGGAGAGATTTTTGCTGCGATGGAGCAGCGTTCTTGACGCACTGCAGCTTGCGCATTTGCGCAAATTCGCCAACCATCAGCCCACTGAATTTCATCATTTGATGAACCGGGCCCGCGCCCGTCCCGCTTGCCCCTTTCCGCCAGGAGTCCGCCCATGCCGCCATCCCAGCGTATTTCCCTTGCCGAGATGGTACGCAGCCAGGGCAGCGCCGCCGCCCCGGTGCAGCTGAGTTCGGCCAGCACCGACCGCTGGAGCGTGGATGCCCATCCGACCCTGGCGGACCTGAGCGAATGCCTGTTCTTCTCGCCCGGCGACGGCCGCATCTGGCTCAATGACCAGCGCATGCTGCTCATCCACAGCCGCAGCATGGGGACGCTGCGGCGCGAGCTGATCGACAATCTCGGCATCGACAAGGCGCGCGGCCTGCTGACCCGCGCCGGCTACATCTCCGGCGCACGCGATGCGCAGCTGGTGCGTGAACGCTGGCCCGAGGCCGATCCCTCCACCATCCTCATGGCCGGCACCCGGCTGCATACGCTGGAGGGGGTGGTCAAGGTAATCCCGGTCAGCTTCAGCTATGACCCCGACAGTGGCCGCTACGAGGGCGAATTCCTGTGGCACAACTCCAGCGAAGCCGATGAACACCTGGCCGCCTACGGCGTCGCCACCGCGCCCTCGTGCTGGCAGCAGATCGGCTATGCCATCGGTTATGTCAGCACGCTGCTGGGACATCTGGTGATCTTCCGCGAAGTGGAGTGCCGCGCCATGGGCACGCCGCATTGCCGCGTGATCGGCAAATCGGCCGAACTGTGGAGCGATGCCGAAGACGACCTGCGCTACCTCAATGCCCAGGACTTCGTCGGCAGCGGCATGCTGGCCACCGATGGCGAAGCCGCCGCCACCAGCCACAGCGGGCTCAGCGCCGAGGCGGCGGAAGCCATGGAGGCTGATCTGACGCGCGCGCTGGTAGGCACTTCCTCCGCCTTCAACGCCGCCTGCCATCTGCTGAACCGGGTGGCACCGACGGACGCGACCGTGCTCTTCACGGGCGAGTCGGGCGTGGGCAAGGAGCGCTTTGCACGCATGCTGCACCAGATCGGCCGCCGCGAACGCCAGCCCTTCGTGGCCATCAATTGCGCCGCCATTCCCGAGACGCTGATCGAGACCGAACTGTTTGGCGTCGAACGCGGTGCCTATACCGGGGCCACGCAATCCCGCGCGGGCCGCTTCGAACTGGCCGACGGCGGTACGCTGTTCCTTGATGAAGTGGGAACCTTGAGCCTGGTGGCGCAAGGCAAGCTGCTGCGGGTGCTGCAGGAGGGTGAATTCGAGCGCGTCGGTTCGACCCGTCCGCTCAAGGTCAAGGTACGGGTGGTGGCCGCGACCAATGAGGACCTGGCGGTGGCGGTACGGGAGGGGCGTTTCCGGCAAGACCTGTTCTTTCGCCTCAACGTGTTCCCGATCCACCTGCCCCCGCTGCGCGAGCGGCGCGACGACATTCCGCTGTTGATGAATCACTTCCTCAAGTTCTACGGGCAACGCCACGGGATTGCGGTACGCGGGTTCACGCAGCGTGCGGTGCAGGCGCTGCTCAATTACAGCTTCCCCGGCAACATCCGCGAGTTGCAGAACCTGATCGAGCGCGGCGTGATCCTGGCGCAGGGGCATCCGCTGGATTTGCCGCATATGTTCATCAGCGGTGAGACGCTCAATGACGAGGTGCTGTCGCTGGCCCTGCAGGGCGAAGGGGAAGGCGAGACCGGCACGCTCGCCGGGCGGCAGGGCGAGCGCAGGAAGGAAACTTCACATCAGCCTGAAGGCAGCCTGCTGGAGACGGTGCAGCAATGGCACGGCGGCCGCAAGGAGGAAGGCGGCGCGCTCTCCCTGCCCGCGCTGGAGCAGACCCTGATCGCGGAGGCCATCGAACGGGCCGGCGGCAACCTGTCGGCGGCGGCACGCCTGCTTGGCATCACGCGGGCGCAGCTGGCGTACCGGCAGCAGAAGCGGGAAAGTTAGGGAATGTGCGGGCATCTCCTGGCAGGCAGGAGACGAGACGAAGAGCGTCAGGCGACGTTCTTGTAAGGACTGGGACGGTCGGCCTCATCGGCCACGATCTGCATCTCGCCGATGCGGTTGCGCAGTTCTTCCCAGGGATGGATGGGCAGGTCCTTGTCGAGATGTCCGGATTGCCTGCGCGCGGACAGATCTTCCACATCCTGCATCACGCGGTCCTGCCAGCGGTGTTCCAGCGCGATGAACAATGCAATGGCCGCCACCAGCCCGACCGAACAGATGGCCAGGGCGGCGTAGATGGCGTATTGCATGATGGTATCGAACCAGCCCATGTCCTCCCCGTCCTCGTTGTTTGATGGCAATACGGCGATGGTAGCTTGCGGATGGGTTGACGCCCATCAGGAAATGACTGAGGCGAAAAGAGGGCAGGACTGGCAGGAATGCGGCGGACTTATAAACTTTTTATCTTTTTTATCTACCAAAGATAAATACCAAAATTTTTCTATAAACCGAATCATTTGGCGCGTCATACGGTAAGCGGGGTTGACGGATATACCCTTTTTAGCTAATTTATCTTAAATAGATAAAATGAATAAAAAGGATAGATATGAACCCGGTCACGAACCCTTACGCTCCAGGTGCAGGCAGTCCACCGCCCGAATTGGCGGGGCGCGATGCTGTTCGCGAGAAGATGAGCATCTGCATCCAGCGTGTGCGTCTGGGCAAGGCCGACAAGAGCATCATGCTGGTCGGATTGCGGGGGGTAGGCAAGACTGTTCTGCTTGATCAGATGATGCGCGACGCGGAGGCAGAAGGCGTCGTCGCCATCCGCATCGAGGCACCGGAAGGCAGGTCTCTTCCCGCAGCGCTCTTGCCGCAGTTGCGACTGGGCTTGCTTCGTCTGAGCAGATTGGAGAAGTCGAAAGATTACGCGGTGCGCGGTCTGCGCGCATTGGCCGGCTTTGTGGGGAAACTGAAAGTCACGTTCAACGACATCGAAGTCGGCCTTGATTACGAAGCCGAACCGGGGCTGGCCGACAACGGCGACCTGGAAGGCGACCTGACGGCTCTGCTCGAACAAGTCGGAAAAGCCGCGCAATCGGCAGAAACGGTGGTAGCCATCTACATCGACGAACTGCAGTACGTTCCCGAAGCGCAGATGGCCGCGCTTATCTCCGCGCTCCATCGTTGTGCTCAGCAGAAATTACCCTTGATAGTCGTAGGAGCGGGCCTGCCCCAGCTCAGGGGCCGCATGGGCGAAGCGAAGTCGTACGCCGAGCGGCTGTTCGCGTTCCCCCCCATCGGTCCTTTGGGAGAGGAGGATGCGACTGATGCGATCGTCAAACCCGCCGCAAGCGAACACGTCGAGGTTGACCAGGATGCAGTCAAACTGATCGTCCAATACACCCAAGGCTATCCCTACTTCCTGCAGGAATGGGGCAAACATGCCTGGGATGTCGCAGAAAAAAGTCCGATCACCAAAGCAGACGTCGAGAAAGCTTCTACCGAAGCCATCGCGGCCTTGGATGAAAGTTTCTTCCGCGTGCGTTTTGACCGACTCACTCCCACCGAAAAAAGATACCTGCGTGCGATGGCGGAACTAGGTCAGGGGCCTCACCGCTCCGGAGACATTGCTTCCGAATTGGGACGAGAGAGCTCATCCTTGGGGCCGGTACGGAGCAGCCTGATCGCCAAAGGCATGATCTGGAGTCCGACACATGGGGATACCGCCTTCACCGTTCCCTTGTTTGATGACTTCATGAAGCGAATCATGCCCGGCCGCGACTGGCTCAATGCGGAGGTTTAGCGGTGCCTCTGCATGAGCTTCCACAGGGTCTGCATGGACGTCACCCAATAAAGAAATAACTTCATCGTCGCAAATAGCCGGCCAAGCTCATCCACAGGAACCCGCGCTGCCAGCGGGCGGTCTGCCATTCAGGCGCAGGCTGCACGGTGCGCCTCGTCTCGCACACGGAGCCCTCGATGATTGCCACCCCATCCGCCACCATCCCTGCCCGCCTCGACCGCCTGCCCTGGTCGCGCTGGCACTGGCGCGTGGTCATCGCCTTGGGCGTGGCCTGGGTACTGGACGGGCTGGAAGTCACGCTGGTCGGATCGCTCGGCAGCGTACTGGAGCGCAGCGATACGCTGGCGCTCGATGCGGCGCAGGTCGGCTGGACCGGCTCGCTCTATATCGCCGGTACCGTGCTGGGCGCGCTGGTCTTCGGCCGCCTCACCGACCGGCTGGGGCGCAAGCGGCTCTTCATGCTGACGCTGATGCTGTACATGGCGGCGACACTGGCCACCGCCTTCGCGCAGGATTTCCTGGTCCTGGCGCTGTGCCGCTTCGTGACTGGCCTTGGCATCGGCGGCGAATACGCGGCCATCAATTCCGCCATTGATGAGCTGGTACCCGCGCGCGTGCGCGGACGGGTCAATCTCATCATCAACGCCAGTTTCTGGATCGGGGCGGCACTGGGTGCCGGGCTGTCGCTGGTGATCCTTGATCCGCAGGTGATGGGTGCGGCACTGGGCTGGCGCGCCTGCTTCCTGCTCGGGGCCGTGCTGGCGGTGGCGGTGCTGCTGGTGCGGCGGCATGTGCCGGAGAGTCCGCGCTGGCTGCTCATGCACGGCCGCCACGCCGAAGCCGAAGCCGTGGTGCGCAGGATCGAAGCGGAGGTCGAGCAGCAACATGGCCCCCTGCCCGCCGTGGAACACGCCCCGAGCGCATCGACCCAAAGTGGCACAGCAGGCAGCGGCATGCTGCCCTGGCGCGAAATCGCCCACGTGCTGCTGCATCGCTATCGCCAGCGCAGCGTGATGGTGGCCCTGATGATGGTGGCCCAGGCCTTTGTCTACAACGCCATCTTCTTTACCTACTCGCTGGTGCTCACGCGCTTCTTCCAGGTACCGGACCATCGCGTGGCGCTCTACATCTTTCCCTTTGCGCTGGGCAATGTGCTCGGGCCGCTGCTGTTGGGCCACCTGTTCGACAGCATCGGCCGTCGCCGCATGATCGCGGCCACTTACCTGCTCTCCGGTGCGGGATTGGCCGCCACGGCCTGGGCCTTCAATGCCGGGATGCTGGATGCGCGTTCACTGGCGCTGTGCTGGAGCGCAGTGTTCTTCGTGGCCTCGGCGGCGGCCAGCTCGGCCTACCTGACGGCCAGCGAGGTATTCCCGCTGCGCATGCGTGCCATGGCCATTTCGATTTTCTATGCCATCGGTACCGGCGTCGGCGGATTCATCGCGCCGGTCCTGCTGGGCTGGCTCATCGCCAGCGGTGACCGCCATGCAGTGGCAGCGGGCTATGCGCTGGGCGCATGCCTGGCGCTGCTGGCCGGGGTGTGCGCGCTACGCTTTGCGGTGGATGCAGAACGGCGCACGCTGGAAGAGGTGGCGGAGTGGAAATCCTGAATGCCTGAGCTGATGATGAAGCTGTTCAGTCATCAGCCGCGCTTATGACAGGATTTTTTCCGCAATGCCCGCCCCCAGCGGTGCCAACAAGGCCTGCAATTCCTCTTCGCCGAACTTGATGGTGGCGGTGTCATCGCGCCCCAGCATGCCCTCGGCCAGCGCCGACTTGCGCGTTTGCAGTTCGAGCAGGCGCTCTTCGATACTCCCCTCGATGACCAGCTTGTAGACGAACACCTGGCGCGTCTGCCCCAACCGGTGCGCGCGGGCAATGGCCTGCTCTTCCACGGCCGGGTTCCACCAGGGATCGGCCAGCACCACGGTATCGGCAGCGGTCAGGTTCAGGCCGACGCCCCCCACCTTCAGGCTCACCAGCATCAGCGGTACTTCACCTTGCTGGAAGCGGGAGATCACACCGCTGCGGGCAGCCGGTTCGGTGTCGCCGGTCAGCATCAGGCAGGGCAATTGCAGCGCCTGCAGTTCGGCTTCGATCAGGGCCAGCATGCTGGTGAATTGCGAGAACAGCAGGATGCGCCGCCCCTCCTCCACCAGCGCGGGCAAGGTATCGCGCAGCCACTCGATCTTGGCGCGCTCCAGTCCGCGCGGCATGCGGCCCTGCTTCAGCAGGTAGGGATCGCAGCAGACCTGGCGCAGCTTGAGCAAGGCATCCATCACCGACACCTGGCTGCTGCCCAGGCCGCGCCGTTCCAGCGCGCGGCGGACCTGCTTGTCGGCGGCGATGCGCACGCTCTCGTAGAGCTCGCGCTGGCGGCCCTGCAGTTGCAGGCGTTCGACAATCTCGATGCGCGGTGGCAGCTCCTGCAGCACATCCTGTTTGCGCCGGCGCAGGATGAAGGGGCGCACGCGCTGGGCCAGCAGGCGCGCGCGCACGGTTTCTCCCTGTTGCTCGATGGGCTTGCGCCAGAGCCGCGCGAAGCTGCGTGCATCCCCGAGGAAGCCCGGCATGAGGAAATGGAACTGGCTCCACAATTCGCCGAGATGGTTTTCCAGCGGCGTGCCGGTCATGCAGAGCCGATGACGTGCGTGCAGGCGGCGTGCAGCCGCAGTGCTGCGGGCAGCGGCATTCTTGATGGTCTGCGCCTCATCCAGCACCAGCAGGTGAAAGCGCAGCGACAGCAGCAGGTCGAGATCGCGCCACAGCAGCGGATAGGTGGTCAGCACCAGGTCGGCCTGTCCCTGCGCAATGGCGCTGACATGGCGCGCACGGTCCTCGCCATGCAGCACCTGCACGCGCAGGGCCGGGGCGATGCGCTGCGCTTCCTGCTGCCAGTTGAACAGCAGCGAGGTCGGCACCACCACCAGCGCGGGCAGGTCGAGCCGGCCGGCCTGTCGTTCGATGAGAAGATGGGCCAGCACCTGCGCGGTCTTGCCCAGGCCCATGTCGTCGGCCAGGATGCCGGCCAGGCCATGCTGCCGCAGGTACTGCATCCAGGCCACGCCCTGCAGCTGGTAACCGCGCAGGGTCAGGCCCAATCCTGCCGGTGGTGCCACCGGTTGAACGCTGCCGGCCGCACGCAGCCGCTGCGCCAGTTGCAGCACGCCGGCAGCCCCGCTCATGTACCACGGTGCGCCACCCTGCAGTGCTTGCAGGTCGGCCTGCAGGCTGTCCAGACGATGGGCATCCCAAGGCGAGAGTTGCAGCGGACCGTCCTTGCGCTTGAGGTCCACCAGCAGATCCAGCAAGGACAGCACCACCGCCTTGAGCGGACCGGCCATGGCATCGATGCGACGGCCGCCCGGCGCACGCAGTGAAATGACGGCATGCGAATCCATGCGCTCCACCTGTTGCGCATCGGCCCAGCGCGGGTCGCGCCGCAACAGGTCGGCCACCATCGGTGCTACATCCAGGGTCTGGCCATCGACTTCGATACCCATAGCCAGCAGCCAGCGGCCACTGGGATCGAGGCCGTCGAAGATCTCGCTGGAGAAGGCGCGCGGCTGCAGAGGCGCGGCCACCTCGCGCGCACTGAGCTCACCGTTCTCGCTGCTGACGATGAAGCGCCACGCCGTGACCGGCACACTCTCATGCGCAAACCCCGGCCGCACGCGCAAGGTCCAGCCCTGCTGCTGCAGACGCGGGGCCTGGTCGGCCCAGAAGTCGCCGAAGGAGTCTTCCAGCATCAGGGTCCAGAGCGGACCGGCGTCATGCAGGGGATTCTCGGCACGCCATTGCAAGGCATCCTCACGCAAGGGCAGCAGGCCCATCTCGCGAATGCTCTCCAGTGCCGCGGCCTCGGCGGCGTGGTTGCGCGTGACATGTGCCGGCGTGTAAGCGGCTTCGTCTTCGGCGTGACCCACAGGGGCCGGCATGCTCCAGCGCTGCGCGCCGTCGCCATAGACCCAGTCGATCTGCGCCACCGTCACCATGCCGCCACGCGGCCCGAACAGGCCGTGCGCGCGCATGCCCAGCAAGCCCTCACCACGGGTGAGCGTCTGCAAGGTCAGGCGGGGATGGAATGCGCTGGAGGAAGGCGAAGCAGGCATGCGGCCGATGAAAAACGGGGGAGCGGCCATTGTAGGGCGCTTCAGGCCGGGTGTGCAGGATCGCGGGGAAACTGGCTGGGGTCATGCGCATGCCAGCGATAGGAGGCTTACTTCGCAGGCGGCGTGATGCAGAAGTCCAGCATGCCGAAAGGCGTGCGGCCCTCGCCGGTGGCCCATACCCACACGGCCCAGCACAGCAGGCCGCACACCAGCAGCAGGGCCAGCAGGATGTGCAGTCCGGATGCCTTGCGCAGGAAGCCTTCGACGCGGTCAAACAGGGCTGTCATGGGAATAGGTACAAAAATGGAATAACTCGGGAGCCTTCATTGTAGCCAAGCCCCCGGGCCGATGAAATGGGACAAATTGCCGCAGTGACTGGCGAGCAATATCTCTCCGGCAACACCACTCTTGCATCTGTCAGGAAAGAAACATTGACAGCAAAAATTGGTACCGCTACCATCAGCGAAAATAAAATTGGTAGCGCTACCAAATGTCGTGGGACTGGATTCGGATCTCTCCGAAAAAATTTCTCGGCAATTTACATTCCTATCAGGAGACATCGCTTGAAGACGATCAAAGGCTTGCGTTGGTGGATCATCGTGCTTGTTTGTCTGGGCACCATCACCAACTATCTGGCTCGCAATTCCCTGGGCGTGCTTGCGCCCACGCTCAAGGAAGAACTGGGGATGAGCACCCAGCAATACTCTTACGTCGTGGCAGCCTTCCAGGTCGGTTATACGATCATGCAGCCGGTTTGCGGCTTCGTGGTGGACCTGATCGGGCTGCGTATCGGTTTTGCCCTGTTCGGCGTGCTGTGGTCGATTGCCGGCGTGCTGCACGCCGGGGCCACCGGCTGGCTCTCACTGGCCGGACTGCGCGCGCTCATGGGCTTGACCGAGGCAGCCGCCATTCCCTCGGGGATGAAGGCGGTGGCCGAGTGGTTCCCCGACAAGGAAAAATCGGTCGCCGTGGGCTGGTTCAACTCGGGCACCTCGCTGGGGGCGATGCTGGCACCGCCGCTGGTGATCTTCCTGCAACTGCGCTATGGCTGGCAGTCGGCCTTCGTGGTGACCGGCGTGCTCGGCTTTGCCTGGGCCGCACTGTGGTTCGCCTTCTACCGCTCCCCGCGCGACCATGCAGCCCTGTCCGAGACGGAACGCAACACCATCGTCGGCGGCCAGCAGCGCCCGGTCGGTGCGGTCCGCGGCAAGCGCCCGGTCAAGGATGTGGTGACTTCGCGGCGCTTCTGGGCCATCGCCCTGGCGCGCTTCTTTGCTGAACCGGCCTGGCAGACCTTCAGTTTCTGGATTCCCCTGTACTTCGTCAACGAGCGCCACCTGGACCTGAAGTCCATCGCCATGTTCGCCTGGCTGCCCTTCCTGGCGGCCGACCTGGGCGGACTGGCTGGCGGCTACCTGTCGCCCTTGCTGATGAACCGCTTCAAGGTGCCGCTGATCTGGTCGCGGGTCTCTGGCGTGGTGCTGGGCGCGGTCATGATGATCGGCCCCGCCTGCGTCGGCCTGGTAGCCTCGCCCTATACCGCCATCGCGCTGTTCTGCGTGGGCGGCTTCGCGCACCAGATGATTTCCGGACTGGTCAATACCTTGTCGGCGGACGTGTTCGATCCCGAGGAAGTCGGCACGGCCAGCGGCTTTGCCGGCATGTCTGCCTGGATCGGCGGCCTCGGCTTCTCGCTGCTGGTGGGTGCGCTGGCCGATACGGTGGGCTATGGTCCGTTGTTCGGCATGCTGGGGGCCTTCGACCTGATCGGCGCGGTGCTGCTCATCATCCTCATCCGTGGTCAATCCAACGACGAGCGCGCCGCCCGCACGCCGCCTCGCACTGTCTAACCGCAAGGGTTTCATCATGTCCATGCTCATCCCCCCGCGCTTCGCGCTGCAGTCCCGTAACGGCAACCATCTGCGCCTGAGCGCCGACACGGGCGAAGCGATCGAACTGTTCGTCCTCGAAGAGGATATCCTCCGCGTCCTGGTACTGCCGCAGGGACAGCTGCGTGGCCCAGCCTCCTGGGCCATTGCCCCCGGTGCCGAAGACACGCCGCCACACGGCCGCGACCGGCGTGACCTGAGCGGCTTCAGCCTGCCCGACTTCGTCTTGCGCAACGAAGCTGGCCGGCTGCAGGTCGAGACGGCATTGATCCGGCTGACGGTAACGCTGGAGGGGGGCTTCTGCCAATGGGAAATGCAGCGCCAGGGCCAATGGCAGCCGGTACTGGCGGACCGTCCCACGCAAGCCTACAACTTCGGTTACTGGGACCAGCAGGTCTATCACTACCTCAAGCGCCAGCCCGATGAGCTGTACTTCGGCCTGGGCGAGCGCGCCGGTGACATGAACCGCGCCGGGCAGTCCTACGAGATGCGCAACATCGACGCCATGGGCTACAGCGCCCGGCACACCGACCCGCTCTACAAGCACATCCCCTTCTACATCACCTGGAATGCGCAGGCGGCCAGCGGCTTCGGGCTGTTCTACGACACCCTTTCCGACTGCCGCTTCGACATGGGGCGGGAGCTGGACAACTACCACGGCCTGTATCGCTACTTCGTTGCC
Source organism: Herbaspirillum sp. UBA812 (assembly GCF_002296545.1). Taxonomy (NCBI): domain Bacteria; kingdom Pseudomonadati; phylum Pseudomonadota; class Betaproteobacteria; order Burkholderiales; family Oxalobacteraceae; genus Herbaspirillum; species Herbaspirillum sp. UBA812. The sequence continues at coordinate 17,229 of NZ_DBIC01000276.1, forward strand.
CCCCATGGCGATCTCGATTACTACTTCATCGCCTCGCCCGAGACGCCGCTGGCGGCTACCCGCCGCTTCACCTGGCTGACCGGCCGCCCCGCCTGGATGCCCAAATGGGGGCTGGGCTATTCCGGTTCCACCATGAGCTATACCGATGCGCCCGATGCCCAGGCGCAGATGGGGCAATTCATCGACCAGTGCCGCGAGCACGACATCCTGTGCGATTCCTTCCACCTGTCCTCGGGCTATACCTCGATTGGTCCCAAGCGTTACGTATTCCACTGGAACAACGACAAATTCCCCGATGCCAAGGGCTTCGTGCAGAGCTACCTGGACGCCGGCGTGCACCTGTGCGCCAACATCAAACCCTGTCTGCTGCGCGACCATCCGCAGTTCGAGCAGGCGCGCGAGGCCGGACTGCTGATCAACGACAGCCAGGGCCAGCCGGCCTGGGTGCAGTTCTGGGATGAGGTCGGGGCCTACCTCGACTTCACCAACCCGGACACCCAGCAATGGTGGAAAGCCAACGTCAAGTCCGCCCTGCTGGACTACGGCATCAGCGCGACCTGGAACGACAACAACGAATTCGAGGTCTGGACGCCCGATGCCCTGGCCCATGGCTTCGGGGCCCGCTATCCGGTGCAGCAGGCCAAGGTGCTGCAGACCATGCTGATGATGCGCACCTCGCAGCAGGCGCAGCTGGAAGCCGCGCCACGGCAGCGGCCCTTCCTGGTGTCGCGCTCGGGCGGCGCCGGCATGCAGCGCTACGTGCAGACCTGGTCGGGCGACAACTACACTTCCTGGGAAACCCTGCGCTACAACATCAAGATGGGATTGGGCCTGGCGCTGTCGGGCGTGTCCAATATCGGCCACGACATCGGCGGCTTCGCCGGTCCCGCGCCGGAGCCGGAACTGCTGGTGCGCTGGGTGGCCTTCGGCGTGTTCATGCCGCGTTTCTCCATCCATTCCTGGAACGACGACAAGACCGTCAACGAACCGTGGATGTATCCCGAGGCCACCGCCCAGATCGCCGCGCTCATCAAGCTGCGCTACCGCTTCATTCCCTACCTGTATGAACTGTTGTGGCAGTCCACCCAGGCGTACCAGCCGGTGCTGCGCCCGACCTTCGCGCAGTTCCCGCAGGATCGCCGCTGCTATGAAGAATCCGACGACATGCTGCTGGGCACCGACCTGCTGGTGGCGCCCGTGGTCGAGGCCGGGCAAACCGAGCGCGAGGTTTATCTGCCGGCCGGTACCGACTGGGTCTCGTACTGGAGCGGCGAACGCTTCGCGGGGGGCCAGCGCATCCGCCTGCCGGCCCCCTGGGATCAGCCGGTGATGCTCATCCGCAGGGGTGGGGTGATTGCCATGAACGTGGCCGAGCAGCACTTCGGCCAAGCCGCCGATGCGCGCGCCTTCCTGGTCGTTCCCGTGGCCGGCGAAGGCGAAGCCAGCGGCGGCTGCGTCGAGGACGACGGCCACAGCCAGGCCTGGCGCGAAGGCCAGCAGGGACGCTGGCAGGTGCGCGCGCGCAGCGATGCACACAGCATCACGCTGCAGGTGACGCAGGAAGGCCAGATGCCGGTGACCCGCCACACGGTGGAAATCTGGCTACCGGCGGACGACGGCCGCAGCGTCCTTACGCCGCACGCCCGCATCGTCAGCGAGACCAGTCGTCACGGCTGGCGCTGCCTGCAACTGGAAATGAAGTCTTAAGCAGGCCGACCCGCAACCACAAGCACAACACCCACGCCAACAACAGGAGACATGAATGAAAACGCGCAAAACCCCTGATTCCTCCGCCAAGCGATCCTTGCAACCCCTGTACCTGTGCGCCGCCCTGCTGGGCGCAGCTACCTCCATGCCGGCCGCGGCGCAATCGGCGGTGACGCTGTATGGCACGGTCGACCTGGGCCTGGCCTACAGCAGCAACCAGGGCGGTGCCTCCAACACCTACATGAACTCCGGCGCGCTCAACGCCAGCAAGCTGGGAGTGATGGGGAGCGAAGACCTGGGCGGCGGCACCAGCGCGCTGTTCCGCCTGGAAAATGGCTTCAATGCCGATACCGGTGCCATGTCCAGCAGCGGGGTGCTGTTCAACCGCCAGTCCTATGTCGGCCTGGCCAGCCGGGACTGGGGCCAGATCACGGTCGGCCGCCAGTACACGCCCTACTTCCAGTACGTGGGCGGGCTGGGCCCGACCGGTGTGCTGACCGGTGCCACCGGCGCGCATCCGGGCGATATCGATGCGCTCGATACCACGCTGCGCATGAACAATTCGGTGCTCTACACGCTGCCCACGCTGGGCGGCCTGCAGGCTGGCATCCAGTACGGCATGGGCGAACAGGCCGGGAGCGCCGCCAGCGGCAGCAGTGTCAGTGCCGCGCTGCGCTACGACTACCAGGCCTTCTCCTGGAGCGCGGGCTATACCCGTCTCAAGAACCTGGCCAACGGCAACACCGCCGGCAGCTTCGGCAACGTGGGCAGCTTCGCCAACAACTCCCCCATCAACGCCGGCTATGCCTCGGCCGACAGCACCCAGCTGCTGGCTACGGCAGCACGCTACACCTGGGGCGACCTGATGCTGGGCCTGAACTATTCCAACGTGCAGTACAAACCCGGTGCCCTGTCGGCCTTCGCGCAGACGGCCAGCTTCAACACCGTGGGCCTGATCAGCAGCTACAACGTCAACGCCGCGCTGACCCTGGCCGCTGGCTACAGCTACACGGCCGAGAAGGCACGTAACGGGATTTCGTCACCGGCCAAGTACAACCAGCTCTCGCTGGAGGAGGTCTATGCCCTCTCCAAGCGCACCGCGCTGTATGCGATCCAGGCCTACCAGCGCGCCAGCGGCCAGACCCTGCGCGCTGGCAGCGCGGGCAGCAGCATCGTCGATGCGGTGGCCGCCGTGGGTGACTCGCAGAACGGTACGCCTTCCAGCGGCCAGGGCCAATTCGTCGCGATGCTGGGGCTCCGGCATTCGTTCTGATCTGCGGGCTGCGGGGCATGGGTTACCATGGCCGATTATTTGAACTACACCCCCTGCCATGACCACTGCCCTGCTCATCATCGACGTCCAGCAAGCCCTGTGTACCGGCCCTGAAGCCGTCGCCAACGGCGAGACCACGATTGCCAGCATCAACCTGCTCTCGGCCCATGCACGTGCGGCAGGCGTGCCGGTGATCTTCGTGCAGCACGAAGACAGCGGCAGCTTGCAGCACGACAGTACCGGATGGCAACTTGCGGACGGGCTGCATCATCAGGCCGAGGATCTTTACCTGCGCAAGCGCGGATCGGACGCCTTCCACCAGACGGCACTGGAATCGCTGCTGCGTGAACGCGGCGTGACCCGCCTGGTGATCTGCGGCATGCAGACCGAGTTCTGCGTGGAATCCACCGTGCGACGCGCACTGGCGCTGGGCTTTCCGGTAACGCTGGCGGCAGGGGCGCACACCACCGCACCGAACGGCGTGTTGCCGGTGGATCAGGTGGTGGCCCATCATCAGGCCACGCTGGCCAATCTGGGGGCGTATGGCGTGCGCACCACCATCACGGCGGCCGGCGATATCGCTTTCTGAGGCCGGCCCTCAGAAGCGCTGCGGACTGAAGGGCGCCAGATCGATTTCCGGCACCTCCCCCGCCAGCAACTGCGCAGCGATGCGCCCAGTGCGTGCCGAGCAACCCAGGCCGATGTGGCCGTGGCCATAAGCATGGATGATGTCGGCACTGGCGCTGGCCGGGCCGATGCAGGGCATGCCGTCGGGCGTGCTGGGGCGGCGGCCCAGCCAGTATTTCACGTCCTCCGCCGGCAGCGTGCGCGGCAGGCCGGGGAAGAGTTTCAGGGCGATGTCGCGCATGATCTCGCCGCGCCGCCAGTCCGGTGCCGCCTCGAAGGAGGCAAACTCCACCTGGCCGGCAATGCGCAAGCCGGTTTCCATCTGGGTCGCAATGACCTTGAATTCAGACACCATCATCGGCGTGCGCGCGCGCGCCTCCTGGTCGTGCCCGCCAATGACGGCGTGATAGCCGCGCTCGCTCTCCAGCTGCACCTGATCGCCAGCGGCAGCCGCCAGCGCCTTTGAGCGTGCACCGGCGCAGATGACGGCGGCATCGCAGGCGATCTCGCCCTGCTCGGTCAGCACGGCCTTCAAACGTCCCTGCTCCACGCGGAAACCCGTGGCCCGGCCCTCGACACGGCTTGCACCGCGTGCCAGGGCATGCGCCTGCAAGGCCTGCAGATAAGCCGCAGGATTGCGGCAATGACCGGCCTCGTCGACCTGTACTGCAAAGCCGAAGGCCGGATCCAGATCCGGTTCGCGTTCCCGCAAGGCCGCACCCTCCACTTCCTGCCATTCGATGCCCAGCTCGCGGCGCACACCCCAGCCGAACGCGTCATTGTCGAAATGCCGGCGCGAACGATAGACGTGCAGCACCCCCGAGGTATCGATCAGGTGCGCCACACCGGCGCGCTGCGCCACCTCCAGATGCAGGCGGCGGGCATCGGCCACCAGCGTGCGCAAGGCGCGTGCGGTGGTGCGGATGCGATCACGGCGCGCGCTGGCAAGGTTGCGCAGCAGCCAGGGCGTCAGGCGCGGCAGGTAGCGCCAGCGGATCGACAGGGGACCGAGCGGATCCATCAGATAGCCGGGGACTTTCTTCCACATCCCCGGCTCCACCGGCGGGATCACCGAATGCGAGGACAGCCAGCCGGCATTGCCATAGCTGGACGCCTCCTCGCTGCCCGCCGCGTTGAAATCCAGCAGGGTCACCTGCAAGCCCAGGTCCAGTGCGTGGATGGCAGTCATGAGACCGACGGCACCGGTGCCGATGATCACGGCATGGCGGGGAAAGGCGATGGCGGAGGAAGTGGACATGGCGGGATGTGCGATGCAAAGCAGCATGATACGAGAACTGGCGTCATCCTGTGGCACGCCCTGGCGATTGACTGCGAGGCCCCCCACGCCCTAAGATCCCCACGCACGTGCCGCCCTACCCAACATTTCCATCACGAGGAGACAGAGCATGATCGACCACACCGGTGTCATCGTCAGTGATTTCGAGAAGAGCCGAGCGTTCTACCAGGCCGCGCTGGCCGCCATCGGCTACACGCTGGTGATGGAAGTCCCCGCCGCGGTCACCGGCCATACCGACGTGGCCGGCTTTGGCGAACAGGGCAAGCCGGATTTCTGGATCAGCCGCGGCACCCCAAACACACCGTCCGTGCACGTGGCCTTCCGCGCCGAGACCCGTGCGCCGGTGGATGCCTTCTACGCGGCGGCCCTGGCCGCAGGCGGCCGCGACAATGGTGCGCCGGGCATTCGCGCGCATTACCATCCGCATTACTACGGAGCCTTCATCCTCGATCCGGATGGGCACAACATCGAGGTGGTCTGCCACTGTCCGGCCTGAGCGGATTGCGCACGGCACCCCTGCTGTCGCGCTTGACTTCAGCGCGCCGGCAGCGGAGGCTGCGCCTGTTCCTGCACGTCAAATCCGCCCGTTCGGGCGCACCTGAGAGGAGAGGATCGATGAGCCAGCCGCATACCGTCAAACTTTACCGCGTCCTGCGCGCCAAGCCGGAACGTATCTATCGCGCCTTCCTCGATCCGGATGCAATGGTGAAGTGGCTGCCTCCCCACGGCTTCACCGGGAAGGTCCACCACATGGATGCGCGCGTGGGCGGCTCCCACAAGATGTCATTCACAAACTTCAGCACCGGGCATGCGCATGCCTTTGGTGGCACGTATGTCGAACTGGTCCCCAATGAAAAGATCGTCTATACCGACCAGTTCGACGATCCCGCCCTGCCGGGCGAGATGAAGGTCACCATCAGCATCGCACCCTGCCTGGTCGGCAGCGAGCTCACCATCGTGCAGCAGGGCGTCCCTCCTTCCATTCCGCTGGAATTTTGCTATGCGGGCTGGCAGGAATCATTGCAACTGCTGGCGCAACTGGTCGATCCCGAGATTGCCGACGGCACTTGATGCGCCTGGTACCCGTGGTGCCATGCTGAGGCGCTCAGTCGGCCTGATTGTAGGTCACCGTGCGCGGCAGATAAGGCTGGCCATTGATGCGCCGCTGCTGATGGAAATTGCCGCTGCCGAACTGTTCGCTGAGGATGTCGTGGCGCGCGTCGTAGTAGCGTGACTGCACGCCCAGGAGTCCCATGATGGTGTGCTCCAGCTGGTCGGTCTGGTAGGGCCGGTATTCGAGCTGCGCCTTGTCCTCCGGGCTCTTGCCGGTGAAGGAGCGGGTCCATGCCAGCATCGGGATTTCATAGCCGGTGGCGTCGCTCACCGACTGGCCGGCGTGATTGCGCGTGTGGCCCACTTCCTGCGCATGGTCGGAACTGAAGAGCAGGCTGGCATGGTCCTGCCGTGCCGTGTTCATGGTGAGCTTCAGCATGCTGCCGACCACGTAGTCGTTGTAGGCCATGGCGTTGTCGTACTCATTGCGCAGCTGGCGTATCCACGCTGAACGGTCGGCGTCTTCCAGCTTTTCGGTCACGCCATCGCGTACGGTATCGAAGCGTGCGTACTGGCTGGGGTAGCGCATGTCATAGGTAGGATGCGCGCCCAGCAGGTGCACCACGATCAGCTTCTTCGGGGACGGGTCGTGCAAGGCAGTGTCCAGCGCCGGCAGCAGGTTGCCGTCGAAATTGTTTTCGCCGCGCCCGGCCCCCTTGTTGATGAACACCTGCTCGTCGGCCCGGCGCGAGACCAGGCCCAGCCAGCCATCATTGGGCGGCTGGTTGGACAGCCAGTGAATCCGGAATCCTGCCTCGCGCGCCAGCATCAGCACGTCCGGCTTGCGGTTCCAGGCCTGCGGATCGTTGAGGTCGGCCGGCGTGAGCATCTTCATCAGCGAGGCCATCGTGGCGGGTTCCGACGAGACCACGTCGCGGAACACGATGAGCTCCTTGCGCATCGCTTCCAGCGTCGGCGAGGTATGGCGCTCATAGCCATACAGCGACATGTTGGCGCGATTGAGACTCTCGCCGATGATCCACACCACGGTGTTGCGCTCCGGTCCTGCATAACGCACCTGCCAGTCGGAGCGATGCGCCATGTTGCGCGCCACATCCGCTTCCATGCTGGCGGCCTGGGCCAGTTGCTCGCGATAGTCGAGATAACGGATGGGCCAGAACAGCAGCGGATTTTCCTTGGCCATGGTGGGATTGAAATGCAGGGCCACGAACACCGCCAGCAAGCAGCCGACGGCAGCCCGCCCGCGCCAGCGCCAGGGTGCGGCGGGCTGTCCCTGCTCGCGCCGGCGCAGCCAGCGCTCGCCCAGCCACAGTCCGGTCCACGCCAGCAACAGCAGGCCCAGCGCCTCGGCCAGGTCGCGGCCATTGTGACGGAAGAACTCGCTGCTCTCGGCCGGGTTGGTATTGAAGATGGCTTGCAGCACCAGGATGGGATTGGGGCGCAGGCCGAAGTAGTCGCGCAGGAAACCCTTGATGGCGGCATCCAGGAAGAATACGCCGATGATCACCAGCGCCGCGCGCGAGAACCAGTGTGGCCGTTCGCGCCACCACGGCAGTACCAGGAACAGGCCGGCGATGCCCGGCAAGGCGGTGGCCATGAGCACGCTGCTCTTGGCCAGTTCGTTGGCGCTGATGCGATCCAGTGCCCAGAAGAAAACCAGGCCGATGAGGCCCAAACCAAGTCGCTTGACCAGTTTTTCCAATGCTGTCTTTCCGCCGCCCCGCCCGGCAAAATTTTGTTCTGAAGAAATATTGTCCGGGGCGCCGCTTCCCTGGCGGCTTGTCTCCGGCGGCGCGGACGCTTTGTCCGGCCTGCGCGATAGGACAAGCTCGGCGATAATTTGTTTCCGCGCGGCGGGCCAAGTATGGCACCGCGCAGGAAAATGACCAACAATACCGACTCCCCGGGCCCCTGCTTCTGAAAGGAACACCATGCGACTCTTCTCTCACGCCATCCTGGCCGCCCTCATCGGCCTGTCGGCCAGCCTTGCAGTCTCCGCCCCGGCGGCAGCCCAGGGCGTCTATGACGAATGGTCGACGGTGAAGGCACCGGCCGCACCGGCGCTGTCGCACGTGGTCATCGACCCGGCCACCACCGCCGTGCTGGTGCTCGACATCGCGCGCCAGACCTGCCATCCGGACAGCCGACCGCGCTGCGTGGCAATGTTGCCGCGCGTGGCCAGGCTGCTGGCCATGGCACGCGAGAAAAAGGTCCCTGTGATCCATACCCTGGGCGGCAACAGCACGCCGGCCGACATCTGGCCCGAAGCGGCCATGCAGGGCGGTGAGCCGCTGTTCAAGTCGGGCCCGGACAAGTTCATCAATACCGAGCTGGAAAAGTTGCTGCGCGAGAAAGGCATCAAGACCGTCATCTGCATCGGTGCGGCGGCCCACGGCGCGGTGCTGCATACGGCGGCCAGCGCAGCCTTCCGTGGTTTTGACGTGGTGGTGCCGGTGGACCTGATGGCCTCCGACACGGCCTATGCCGAGCAATACACGGCATGGCACCTGGTCAATGCGCCGCGCCTCGGCGAACGTGTCAAGCTGACGCAGCTGAGCTGGATCGAGTGAGGCGGAGGTGACATCATCGGCTGCGCAACAAGTGCAGCGAATGCATCAATGCGGGGATCTGATGCAGGCCATGCATCAATCCCCGGAGGGATTATCTGCTTTCCTGTGCGCGTGGCACAGGCTCAGGCGAACTGGAACAGTTGCGCCGCCGTCTCGCCGGTGATGCAACGGCGATCGGTCTCGTCACTCACCAGACTTTCAAAACGCCGCCAGCTGTCGGCATAGCTGGTCATGCTCTCATGCTGGGTGTGCGGCCAGTCGCTGCCCCACAGCAGGCGATCCGGTCCGAAGTGCTGGCGCAGCAGCGGCCAGGCCTGGCCAGCGAAACGGGCACCGCCCTCGCTGCCGCCATTGCGATACTGCGCCGACAATTTGACCCACACCTGGCGCGAAGGACCGGTGGAGAGCAGGTAGCGGAAACCCGGGTCATCCACGCCCAGTGCCGCGTCGACCCGCCCGAAGTGATCGACCACGACCTTCAATCCCAGTGCCAGCAAGGGTTCCAGCACCCGTGGCAAATCTGCGGCCTCACGATGAATCTCTACCTGCCAGCCCAGTGCCGCAATGCGCGTGAGCGTGTCGCGCCACGCGCCGCTGAAATCCGGCAGCGGCGCGCCGCCCACCAGGTTGAAGCGCACACCGACCACGCCGCCCTGCTGCAAGGCCTGCAAAGCCGTGTCGTCGATATCGGCATCAACCATGACGATGCCGCGCAGGCGCTGCGGAGCGCGAGCGATGGCCTGCAACAGGTAGCTGTTGTCGCAGCCCAGGAAGCTGGGCTGCACCAGCACGCCATGACTCATGCCATGCGCATCCAGCCGCGCCAGGTACTCCTCGACGGTCACGTCGTAAGCCGGCGTGTAACGGCGCACGTCGGCCATCGGCAGGCCGCGCGCAAAGACGTGCGCGTGGGTATCGATGCGCAGTGCGGGCGCGGTCACGGTGGCGGTCTTGCTCATGCGCCGGTTTCCATCTGGCGTCCCTTGGTCTCGGGCAGCATCAGCACGGCGATCACCACCAGCGAATAGGCGATGGCGGCATCGATGCCGATGGCCTGGCCCAGCGGCATGGAGTCGCTCATGTGCCCGACCAGTACCGGGAAGCCGGCCGAGGCCACGCGTCCGAAGTTGTAGCAGAAGCCCACGCCGGTGCCGCGAATGCCGCTCGGATACAGCTCATTGAAGAGCGCGCCGAGACTGGCCGGGATGCCGGCAGCGAAGAAGCCCAGCGGGAAGCCGCAGATCAGCATCTGGGTATCGGTCAGCGGCAGGAAGATGTAGCACAGCACGGTCGCCACGCAGCACAGTGCGAACGACGCCACGGTACGGCGGCGGCCGATGCGGTCCAGCAATTGCGCACTGGCGATGCAGCCACACCAGAAGGCGATGATGATGACGGCCAGATAACCGCCGGTAGACAGTACCGACAGGTGCTTCTCGGTTTTCAGATAAGTCGGCAGCCAGGTCATCAGCGCATAGTAGCCACCGTGTGCGCCCACGCCGAGCAGACTGCCGATGAGGGTCAGGCGCAGCACGTCGGGACGGAAGATGCCCAGCAGCGTACTGGCCGCAGGCTTGCTGGTGGCAGCCTTGCGGCCGGCCAGGAAGGCATCGGTCTCGGACACCGAACGGCGCACGTAGACCACCAGCAACGCGGGCAGCAGGCCGATGACGAACATCACGCGCCAGGCCATTTCCTGCGGCAGCATCGTGAACAGCACCGAGAACAGCAGCACCGCACCGCCCCAGCCCACGGCCCAGGCGCTCTGCACGGTGCCCATGGCGCGGCCGCGATGTTCGGCGCGGATGGTCTCGGCCATCAGCACCGCACCGGCCGCCCATTCACCGCCGAAACCGAAGCCCTGCAGGGCTTTGAGCACCAGCAGCTGCGGATAGCTTTGGGCGAAGGCGCTCAGGAAAGTGAAGAAGGAAAACCAGATGATGGTGATCTGCAGGGTCTTGACGCGCCCGTAGCGGTCCGACAGGGCGCCGGCGAACCAGCCGCCGATGGCCGAGGCCACCAGCGTGGCACCGCTGATCATGCCGGCGTCCGCTTTGGAGAGCGAGAAGGCCGCGATCAGCGCGGGGATGGCCAGGCTGAACATCTGCACGTCCAGCGCATCCAGTGCCCACCCGCTGAAGCAGGCCCAGAAAGTCTTGCGTTCCTTGGCAGTGACCTGCCGATACCATGAAAACATTGTCTCTTCCTCTATGCCGAAGGCGCGCTACCTCGGGCTTCCCCGTCCGGCCGCCAGGGCGGTGCCGGAACGTGATGCAAGCACGATGGTGGCGCGTAGCTGATTGATATATTTAGTGGACTACTCATATAGTCATCTATATGAGTTAACGGAAGATAACACAGCCGGGGTGACTCAACAATCCTCCTGAAATTTGTGGTATTCCTCAGAGTTAAGAGAAAATTTCATCAAAATTTGGCACTAATTAAGAGGAATTGTGACTGAGTGTCGAAAGTCACCCAATCCTACTCATCAAAACGAGCGGGCGAACGGTCGGATAACCGTGGCCCTAGCGGAGTTATTCGGCACTGGTATATCTGCAATCGCAGCTCGGTCAGGGATATCTCTCACCAGCCGGAGATATCACGCAATACGACCCGTCGTTACATCGGATCCGTAACGATCCAGCACTCCCAGTTCCCTGGTATTCTTCAAGTGCTCTATTCGACGCAAAAGCAAGTGCCTCTCGCGGCCTCGCTCACCCACAATTGATTTCGTCAATTTAAGGGCTCATCATTAATTCGAGACGATTGAACTTCGACGTAATCTCTTCGAGTAATCAATGCATATCCGCTCATCATGCGATACATGATGCCCACGCTAATCTATATGTTTTAAATGGGGGCGGGAGACGTGGCGGTATACTCCGACTATCGTCCTGCATTGTTGAATTGCATTGAAATCTGAC
>NZ_DBIC01000242.1:0-5627 GCF_002296545.1 Herbaspirillum sp. UBA812
GGTGTTGATGACTTGCAAGCGGTAGACGTTTTCAATGATGCCGTCTTCGACCTCGCGGCCCATGGAACCGCGATCACGGATCACATCCAGCTTCAGCGGCGTGCGCACCACCAGCGAGCCCAGGAACAGCGCGATCACCGCGCCCAGGATGGCGGTGTAGATCAGGATGCGCGGACGGAACAGGCGGCGGCGAATCTCCGGCGTCGAGAAACCCTGCTCGATGGCGTTCTCGGTGGAATAGCGGATCAGGCCGCGCGGGCGCTCGATCTTGTCCATCACGCTGTCGCAGGCATCCACGCAGGCCGCGCAACCGATGCACATGTATTGCAGGCCCTGGCGGATATCGACGCCGGTCGGACAGACCTGGACGCACATGGTGCAGTCGATGCAATCCCCCGCCTTGCGTCCCTCCTGCAGCTTGGCTGCCTTGGCCGCAGGCATGCGCGGCTCGCCACGGGCATTGTCATAGGTGATGACCAGGGAGTCGCGGTCGAACATGGCGCTCTGGAAACGGGCATAGGGGCACATGTACTTGCAGACCTGCTCGCGCATCCAGCCGGCATTGCCGTAGGTGGCGAAGGCGTAGAAGACGATCCAGAAGCTCTCCCAAGGGCCCAGCGCGAACTGGCCGATTTCCGGCAGCAACTCGCGTATCGGCGAGAAGTAGCCGACGAAGCTGATGCCGGTCCACAAGGCCAAGCCGCCCCAGGCCAGGTGCTTGGCGGACTTGCGCCAGAGCTTGTCGAACGACCAGGGCTGGCGGTCCAGGCGCATGCGGGCACTGCGGTTGCCTTCGATGCGGCGTTCGATCCACAGGAAGATCTCGGTGTAGACCGTCTGCGGACAGGCATAGCCGCACCAGACGCGGCCGGCGATGGCCGTGAAGAGGAACAGGCTGAAGGCGCAGATGATCAGCAGCGCGGCCAGCCAGATGAAGTCTTGCGGCCACAGTACCAGGCCGAACAGGTAGAACTTGCGTGAGGCCAGGTCGAACAGCACGGCCTGGCGCTCGTTCCAGTTGATCCACGGCAGGCCGTAGAACACCAGCTGCGTCAGGAATACGCACAGCCAGCGCAGGCTGGCAAAGCGTCCCTGGATCTCGCGCGGGTAGATCTGTTCACGCGCGGCATACATGCGGATGACGGCATATTCATCCTTGCCCTCCTTCGTCGGCAAATCCTGCTGCGTTCCTGCCTCGGGTGGCGCGTCCCCTTCCTTGCCCTGCCTGGGTGTCATTGCGGCCTTGTTCATGGTCTTGCCTGCTCTGCTTTCGCTCTCTGTCATGCGCCCCTTGGCCGGGCGCGCGGCCGATATGGCCATCACGAAGAACGCCGGGGCCGCGCAGCTCTGTGTCTGCGTCGGCCCCGGCGCGGGTTCAACTGCTCATCGGAGCCTACTTGGCCTCTGCGTTGCTGGGCTTGTTGGACAAGCTCCAGACATAGGCCGCCAGCACGTGTACCTTGGGTTCACCGAGGAATTCGCCAAACGCCGGCATGGTGTTGTCGCGGCCCTTGTTGATGGTCTCCTTGATGGTGTCGATGCTGCCGCCATAGAGCCAGATCTTGTCCGACAGGTTGGGCGCGCCCAGGGCCTGGTTGCCCACACCGCCAGGGCCGTGGCAAGCCATGCAGGCGGCAAACTTGGACTTGCCCAGTTCGGCCTTGATCGGATCATGGGCCGAATTGGACAGGCTCAGCACATAGTTGGCGACGTTGTCGACATCCTTGTCGGTACCCACCGCCGCAGCCATGGGCGGCATGACGCCGTGACGGCCCTTGAGGATGGTTTCCTTGATGATCTCGGGCGTGCCGCCATGCAGCCAGTCGTTGTCGGTCAGGTTGGGGAAGCCCTTGTTGCCGCGTGCATCCGAACCGTGGCACTGCGCGCAGTAGGTCAGGAACAGGCGCTCGCCGATGGCATGGGCTTGCGGATCGGCGGCCACCACCTTCAGGTCCTTCTTGAGGTAGCTGTCGAAGAGCGGTCCATACTTGGCTTCGGCCTGCTTGACGTCGGCATCATGCTCGCCGGTCGAACGCCAGCCCAGGGTACCGGGCAGGTTGCCCAGGCCCGGATAGGCGATCAGGTAGCCCACCGAGAAGATGATGGTGATGTAGAACAGCCACATCCACCAGCGCGGCAGCGGGTTGTTCAGTTCAGTCAGGTCGTCGTCCCAGACGTGGCCGGTGGTCGAACCGGCAACCGGCTGGTCACCCTTCTTGACCTTCCAGCTCGACTGCTGCCACAGCAGCAGCGCGCAACCGGCGATGCCCAGCACGGTCAGGACGATGATCCAGATGTTCCAGAAACCACTGGTGAAATCAGCCATGGCGCACCTCCTTGTCGCTGCTGTCGGCGGCGGGCTGGCCGATGTCGCCATCGGCAAAGGGGATCATCTCGGCTTGCGTGAAATCAGCGGGCTTGTGGCCGACATAGGTCCACCACAGGATGCCGGCAAAGGTGATGAAGCTGATCAGCGTGATCAGGCTGCGTGGGTCGGTCAACATTTCAATCATGGTCTTATCTCTCCGCCTTGATCAGGATGCCCAGGCCTTGCAGGTAGGCGATCAGCGCATCCTGTTCGGTCTTGCCGGCCAGCTCGGCCGGGGCATTCTTGATGTCTTCTTCGGTGTACGGGTCGCCGATGCGCTTCAATGCCTTCATGCGCGAGACGATGTCGTAGTTGTCCAGCTTGGCCTGCTCCAGCCACGGGTAGGCCGGCATGTTGGACTCCGGCACCACGTCACGCGGGTTGTGCAGGTGGGCGCGATGCCATTCATCGCTGTAGCGGGCACCGACGCGGGCCAGGTCCGGGCCGGTACGCTTGGAACCCCACTGGAAGGGGTGGTCATAGACCGACTCGCCGGCCACCGAGTAGTGGCCATAACGCTCGGTCTCGGCGCGCAGCGGGCGAATCATCTGCGAGTGGCAGTTGTAGCAGCCCTCGCGGATGTAAACGTCGCGACCGGCCAGGCGCAGGGCCGAATAAGGCTTGAGGCCGGCGATCGGTTCGGTGGTCGATTTCTGGAAGAACAGCGGCACGATTTCAGCCAGGCCACCCACACTGACCACCAGCAGCACCAGGCCAATGAGCAGCCAGGGGTTCTTCTCAATCCATTCATGCGAAAACTTCATACTTTCCCCCAATCAGTGCGCAGCGTTGGTCACGGCAGGAATCGGTGCGACAGCCAGTTCGGTGCCGCGCATGGTGCGCCAGGTGTTGTAGGCCATCACCAGCATGCCGGACAGGTACATCAGGCCGCCCATCAGACGAATGATGTAATACGGGTAGGTTGCCTTGACCCCTTCGACGAAGCTGTAGGTCAGGGTGCCGTCGGCATTGACCGCACGCCACATCAGGCCTTGCATGACGCCGGCAATCCACATGGCAGCGATGTAGAGCACGATGCCGATGGTGGCGACCCAGAAGTGGATCTCGATCAGGTCCTTGCTCCACATCTCGGTCTTGCCGGACAGGCGCGGGATCAGGTAATACATCGCCCCCATGGTGACGAAGCCGACCCAGCCCAGGGCACCGGAGTGCACGTGGCCGATGGTCCAGTCGGTGTAGTGGGACAAGGCGTTGACGGTCTTGATGGCCATCATCGGACCTTCGAAGGTGGACATGCCGTAGAAGGACAGCGAGACCACCAGGAACTTCAGGATGGGATCGGTGCGCAGCTGGTGCCAGGCGCCCGACATGGTCATCATGCCGTTGATCATGCCGCCCCAGGACGGTGCCAGCAGGATCAGCGAGAACACCATGCCCAGCGACTGGGTCCAGTCAGGCAATGCGGTGTAGTGCAGGTGGTGCGGACCGGCCCACATGTAGGTGAAGATCAGTGCCCAGAAGTGCACGATCGACAGGCGGTAGGAATAGACCGGACGGTTGACCTGCTTGGGGATGAAGTAATACATCATGCCCAGGAAGCCGGCGGTCAGGAAGAAGCCCACCGCGTTGTGGCCGTACCACCACTGGATCATGGCATCCTGTGCGCCGCTGTACATCGAGTACGACTTGGTCAGCGTGGCCGGCATGGTCATACCGTTGACGATGTGCAGGATGGCCACGGCGATGATGAAGGCACCGTAGAACCAGTTGGCCACGTAGATGTGCTTGACCTTGCGCTTGACGAGGGTGCCGAAGAACACCACGGCGTAGGCCACCCAGACGACGGCGATCAGGATGGTGATGGGCCATTCCAGCTCGGCGTATTCCTTGCCGCGAGTCAGTCCCATTGGCAGCGTGATGGCTGCACCGACGATCACCAGCTGCCAGCCCCAGAAGGTGAAGGCCGCCAGGAAGTCGGAGAACAGCCGCACCTGGCAGGTGCGCTGCACGACGTAATACGAGGTTGCCATCAGCGCACAGCCGCCGAAGGCAAAGATCACTGCGTTGGTATGCAAGGGACGTAGCCGGCCGAAGCTCAGCCAGGGAATCCCCATGTTCAATTCGGGCCATGCCAGCTGGGCGGCGATGATCACGCCGACCAGCATACCGACTACGCCCCACAGGATGGTCGCCACGGTGAATTGGCGCACAACCGTGTAGTTGTAGCTATTTTCTTTGCTCACGAAACTCTCCCCACTTTGTTGAGTACTGTTCAATGCGAGCTTACGGGGCAAGCCTCCGGGGGGCATTGACGTGTATCAAGTGGAAAGAGAGCCGAAGAAAAATGCAGGCAATTGCGACGTTATTTGCACGAACGAGCAGGCGCGAGAGGAGCTCAGGCGGGATCGTGCCGGTCCTGCTGCGGGGGAATGTCGTCGTCGTGGAGGATGCGCATGGCCGGTCCTTCGAGATCATCGAACTGACCGCCGTCGGAGGCGCGGAAGAACACCCAGATCGCCAGGAAGACCAGCAAGGTACTGAGTGGAATGAGGAGATAGAGCGCTTCCATCATGCCCCTCCCGCCAGCGCTGGCTGGACCGCTGGAACACTTGCCGGCACCTGCCGTGCCGCGCGCGTGGCACGGCTCAGGCGCAGCGCATTGCCGACCACCAGCAGCGAACTGGCCGACATGCCCACCGCCGACATCCACGGATCAAGCAGTCCGAAAGCCGCCGCCGGAATGGCGAGGAAGTTGTAGACGCTGGCCCACACCAGGTTCTGGCGCACGATGCACATGGTCCGGCGGGCCATCTGCGCACATTGCGCGACGGCCGACAGGCGATCACTCATGATGACGGCATCCGCACTGACCTGGGCCAGAGCCGCGCCTTTGCCCATCGCGAAGGAGACATCGCCTGCGCGCAGCATGGCGGCGTCATTGATGCCATCGCCGACGATGGCCACCACCGCCCCGCCCTGCTGCAATTGGCGCACCACCTCCAGCTTGCGTTGCGGCGTGCAGCCGGCGATCACTTCGTCGATACCGACTTCCGCTGCCACCTCGGCGCAGACCTCGGGCTGGTCACCGCTCAGGAGGATCACCCGCAAACCCTGCGCACGGAAAGCAGCCACCGTCTCCACGGTATCCGAACGCAGTGCATCGGCCAGGTCGAAGCGCGCCAGCCAACCTTGGCTGTTGCCCAGGTAGACCGAACCGGCCGCTGCCGCAGCGGGCTGGTTCAGTTCGGCAGGCATGGATTCTCCTGCGATCTCGGCCACGAAGCGGCGCGCGCCCAGG
>NZ_DBIC01000120.1:0-2878 GCF_002296545.1 Herbaspirillum sp. UBA812
CATGTTGATGTCGATGATCTGCGCACCGCGCTCGACGTTGTACTTCGCGCAATCGGCCAGCATGACGGGATCGGCCCCGGCGATCTGCACCGCCTTGGGTTCCATCTCGCCATCGTGGTTGATGCGGCGCGAGGTCTTCTCGCTCTGCCACAGGCGCGGATCGGACGCGGCCATTTCCGAGACGGCATAGCCCGCCCCCAGCTGCTTGCACAGCTGGCGGAACGGACGGTCGGTCACACCCGCCATGGGGGCGACGAACACGTTGTTGCGCAGGGAATAGGGCCCAATGTTCACGACGTGGATAGGGGGAGATACGGGGAAGGGCGCTATTTTAGCGCGATTGCCTGCCTCGCCCAACAAGAATCGGGCGCGGTTACATCTTTGGGGCTGATTATTTATTGGGCAGCGGAGATTGTTGGAGAAATGCCAATATCAAATATCACTGCACAGGAAAAACGGCAGGCCAAATGCCTTCCCGCCACCCTGCTGATTACCTCAAGGCAATGAATGACTAGCGATCCACCTCATCCAGCGTCTCGCGCTGGAGATGCCCGATCTCGCCCCAGGAGCGGATGTGGGCACGTTCGCCATCCCAGTGCAGGCGATTGACGCTGGCGTTGAAGATGTCAAAGCTGCGTGGCTGGGCGAAGGAAGTCTGGCTGGCCCAGTGATGCACGCACTCCAGCACGCCGCCATGGGTGACGATGGCCACCTTGCGATAGCGGCCCGAAGCCAGCACGCGCTGCACGGCCGCCACCGAACGTTCATAGAATTCGCGCATGGTCTCGGCGATGCGCTCGCCGGCGGGATAACGGAAGTCCGGCTCGCGCGCCTTCCACTGGCGATACGCCTCCGGATAACGCGCTTCGATCTCGGTATGGCGCAAGCCCTCGAAGCCGCCGTAGCAGCGCTCGCGCAAACCCGCATCGATCTGCACCGCCAATCCCGCCGCCCCGGCCACGGCCTGGGCCGTATCGCGCGCACGCTGCAGGTCGCTGGCGAAGACGGCATCGATGCCCTCCCCCGCCAGCGCCTCGCCCAGCGCCAGGACCTGGCGCTGGCCGGCTTCATTCAAGCCGATGTCGATATGCCCTTGCAGGCGCTTGTCCACGTTCCAGTCGGTTTCGCCGTGGCGGATCAGCAGGATGTCGGTCATGCAGTGCAGTCAGGTCAGCTACGCGGTACCGCGTTGGGGTTGAGGGTGTAGAGGCCGGTGAGGGACGCCTGATCCAGCACATGGTCGCGCAGCGCAGTGACCACCACCGAACCTTCCAGGTTGCCGACCACGGGCAGCTGTTCCACGTCCAGCGCGTACAGCGTGAAGATGTAGCGGTGCACCAGCGCATCGTTCCACGGCGGGCAGGGGCCGTCATAGCCGAAGTAGTCGCCGCGCATGTCGCCGTCGCCGGCGAACCAGCCGGTGTAATCGTTGATGCCCTGGCGCGCGCCCGGCATCACATCGCCCAGCACCGCCGGACCCGGCTTGCCGCGCGCGGTCACACCGTTGCTGAACTGGCCGGCCTTGATTTCGCTCACGCCCGCCGGAATGTCCACCAGCGTCCAGTGATAGAAATCCACACGCGGCAGTTCCAGCGGCACGGTCTTGCCTTCCTGGTTCACATCATCGCCGCGCGAAGGCACGTCGGGATCATGCACCACCAGCGCCAGCGACTTGGTGCCAGCCGGCAGATCGCTCCAGGCGAAGTGCGGATTGCGATTGGCAGAAAGGGCCACGTGAGTCTTGGGATCCATCACCGCAAAGGCGAATTCGCCCGGGATGTTGGCACCGTCCTTGAAAGAATCGCTCCAGAATTTCATATCACCTCCTAAAAGTAAGGCCACATGCAACACGCATTACGAATCCATTTGGGGACGCGCCGCCCGGCTTCAATGCCGGGCTCGGTTTTATTCAGTAACGTTCATATCGGCAGCCGGTGCTTTGGGCTTGACCTGCAGCCAGAAGGTCACCGGACCGTCGTTGGTGAGCGACACCTTCATATCGGCTCCGAAGCGCCCCGTCCCTACCCTTTCCTCGCCATGGCGCGCACGCGCCTGGGCCACGAAGTGATCGAACAGTTGGCGTCCCAGTTCCGGTGCCGCCGCCGGCGTGAAGGACGGGCGCGTGCCTGAATTGGTATCGGCCGCCAGCGTGAATTGCGGGATCAGCAGCAAGCCGCCTTGCACGTCGGCAACGCTGCGATTCATCTTGCCGGCCTCGTCGCTGAAGACGCGATAGGCCAGCAGCTTCTTCAAGAGGGCGTCGGCTTCGGCCGTGGTGTCGTGGCGCTCGGCGCAGACCAGCACCATGAGCCCGGTGCCGATGCTGCCCAGCGTCTGGCCATCCACCACCACCGAGGCCTGACTGGCCCGCTGCAAGAGAGCGATCATGCGCGTTCCAGCTTACGCCAGGGTGACGCGGGCGAACTTGCGCTTGCCCACTTGCACCACGCACTGGCCGGCCTCGACCTTCAAGCCCTTGTCGCTGATGACGGTGCCGTCGATGCGCACACCGCCCTGCTCGACCATGCGCAGCGCTTCCGAAGTGGAGGCGCACAGGTTGGCCTGCTTGAGCAGCTGGCCGATGCCCAGCGGCGCGCCCGACAGCGAGACTTCCGGGATATCGTCCGGAATGCCGCCCTTGGAGCGGTTCACGAAGTCGGCCAGCGCATCTTCGGCAGCCTGCTGCGAGTGGAAGCGGGCGACGATTTCCTGGGCCAGCGCCACCTTGATGTCGCGCGGGTTCTTGCCGGTTTCGACCTCGGCCTTGTAGCCAGCGATCTCGGCCATCGAACGGAACGACAGCAGCTCGTAGTAGCGCCACATCATCACGTCGGAAATGCTCATCACCTTGGCGAACATGGTGTTGGCCGGCTCGGTG
>NZ_DBIC01000361.1:0-5458 GCF_002296545.1 Herbaspirillum sp. UBA812
GGTCATGCTGGTATCTCCTCCAGGAATTGATGGAACTACTGTGTTTTTATGCTCTCATCGTGTATACAATTTCAGCCGAAACGCATACATTGTCAAGCATTAATCCCGTGGAAGCCCTTCCCTTTACAATGCTTGTTTTAGAGGCAACACACCATGGACACGCCAAAGACCCGTTCTGAAACCCTGCGCGAATCAATTGAAGAGCTGATCGCCGTCGGCAAGCTGGCGCCGGGCCAGCACCTGGATGAAACCTCGCTGGCCGAGGAATTCGGGGTTTCGCGCACGCCCATCCGGGAGGCGCTGATCCAGCTGGCCTCGATGGGCATCGTCGAGATGCGGCCGCGCCGGGGGGCCATCGTGGCCGAGATCGGCCCGCAGCAATTGATCGAGATGTTTGAAGTGATGGCCGAATTCGAAGCCATGTGCGGGCGCCTGGCGGCGCGCCGCATGACGCCGGCCGAACATGCCGAGCTGCTGGCGGCGCACCAGGCCTGCCAGGCGGCGCGCGATGCCAGCGATCCGGATGCCTATTTCTACCTGAACGAGGCCTTCCACGACCACATCTACGCCGGCAGCCACAATGGCTTCCTGGCCGAGCAGGCGCGCGCCCTGCACCGCCGCCTGCGGCCGTATCGCCGCCTGCAGTTGCGGGTGCGGGATCGTCTCAAGATGTCCTATGACGAACACCAGGCCGTGGTCGATGCCATCATCGCCGGCGACCCGGAACGCACCGTCGAGGTGCTGCGCCAGCACATAATGATCCAGGGGCAGCGGTTTGCTGACCTGGTGGCTTCCCTGCATCAGCTCAAATCGGCCGCCTGAACTGGGTTAGCGCATCGGCTACAGGCTGCGCTGGCTGACGAAATGCCGCTCGCGGCCGTCGAGCGGATCGATGAAGAAGAGCGAACGGGCCAGCAGTTTGAGGGGCTTGTCCAGATCATCGGCCACGCCCACGGGCACGGCGTGCGGATAGAACAGATCGTTGAGGATGGGAATGCCCAGCGAGGCCATGTGCACCCGCAACTGGTGACGCCGTCCGGTGACCGGTTCCAGCTGGTAGAGGCCGAATTCTCCCCGCTGCTCCAGCAGGGAAATGTGGGTTTCCGAATTGGGCGTACCTTCGGCCTCATGCATCTTGAAGAACTGTTCAGGGATCTCTTCCACCCGGCTGCGGTGCACCCGTGGCAACGCCAGATCCGGCCGCAGCGGGGCAATCGCTTCATAGACCTTGAACATGGACCGTTGCTGGAACATGGACTGATACTTGCCCCGGCTGGCAGGCTGATGCGAAAAGACGATCACCCCGGCCGTCTCCCGGTCCAGGCGGTGGATGGGGACCAGGTCCTGCAGGCCTGTGGTTTTCTTGAGCCGCACCAGCAGGGTCTCCTGCACGAAGCGGCCGGTCGGGATCACCGGCAGGAAATGCGGTTTGTCGGCCACCAGCAGGTGATCGTCCAGATGCAGAATCTTCTCTTCCACCGGGATGCGCGCTTCACCCTCAGGCAATTCGCGGTAGTAGAAAATGCAATCGCCGCTGCGATAGGGCGACTCCGGGCGCAATGCTTCATCATGCTGGTTGCGCACCTCTCCTCGTAGCAGGCGCTCGCGCCAGATCGATTCGGGGACGGCCGTAAAGCGCTCGGCCAGGAAGGACAGCATGTCGCGCCAGGGCCCCGGTTGCAGCCACAGGTAGCTGGGCGACAAGCCCTCGCGCATGGGCAGGGTGGGCGTGGGCCTCATGCGCCCTCCGCGCTGGCAGGCTTCCTGCGCGCGGCGCGGCGGCGCCAGGCGGCCACGCTGGCATTGGCCTCCAGATGCGCCAGCAGCTTGCCGCGCTGGGCGTCGGTGAAGGGCAGGCTCTCAATCAGGGCCGGCCATTGCGTCATGGCGCGTTCCACCGTGTCCACCAGCACCGCCTGCAAGCGTGGCTCCGGCAGCCGCCAGAGGTTGGCGAGCTGGCGCAGGATGGCGGGCGTGAGCAATTGCTTGCCCTTCTGTCCCGGTACGAAGGCCAGCGCATGGCCATCACCGCCCACGTAAGCGGCATAGGCCACGATGTCATAAGCTGGCGAGAGCGCGGCCTGCTGGGGCGTGTGATACAGCAGGCTGAAATTCTTCAGGTGCGCATCGAAATTGCCGAGCAGCTCGTTGACCTTGATCCGCCGCAGCAACTCGTAGACATCCTCTGCCCCGCGCGTACTGCGCTCCAGCAGCACCACGCCGATGGCCGCATAGGTGCCGACATACTTGGCCGCCGGCGCGGTACCGGTGACCTGGGCGAAATCTTCCATGTGCAAGCGTCCGGTCGGCGTGGGTGCATCGCGGTCGAAGCGTTGCACCAGCAGGAAACGGCTGGCGTCGTTGCGCAGGCCGAACGGCAGATGATCGCCGATGGCCGACAGCGGCTCCAGGCTGAACTGGCAAGTCTGCACGCCAGCGGCAGCGGCCAGGGTCAGCGAAGCAAACTCCACCTGCGGCATGTTGGGATAGTCGGTAGCCGGCAGCTTGGCGATGAAATGGCTGCCCTGGCTATCCTTGGAACGCATGACGTAGCGCCCCCCGCTCTCCCGCACCAGCGCCAGCTTGGGCTGCACGCCGGAGAGCGATTCCCCGCCCGGCACCGGCAACTGGCCGGAACTCATCTCGTAGCTGTCGTGGCCCTGGCCCAGCAGGCGTCCAAGACCGCGTTCATCCAGTTCTTCGGCCAACGCCGAGACATCGCCCGGCAGATCGCGACCGCAATAGGCCAGAAGGCCAAATTCATCGTCCGGAGCGAGACCGGCGCGCTGGATCAGGTGTTTGCGCAACTGCCCTTCGGGCAGGAGATTCTGGAAGAAGGGAGGCAATCCGCCACGGCCATCCCCCCGGTTGGCCGCCAGCGTGGGATCGAGCAACTGGGCGCGGGTACGCTCTTCGGTGGAGGCCAGATAAAGCTGCGAGAGGACGGGACGATCGTCCCCCTGCAAGGCATAGGCGTCATCGAAACGGAAATAGCAGCGCCCGTCATCCAGGGAGAACAAGGAACCGACCTCGGTCTGCCCGAGGCGGATGCGCAGGGAACGCAGCATGCTCATGCCCCGCCTCCTTCGCCCATGAGCGCTTGCAGCCGCGCCCCCAGTTCGGTCTGGCTGCCAGCGCCTTGCGCCTCGGCGGCGCGCAGCGGCGCTGCTTGGCGCGGCAACAGCAGCAGGTCCAGCTCCAGCTCCTCGCACAGGGCCAGCAGCTTGACCAGTTCGATGTTGCCGCGCCCGGTTTCCAGCGCCAGCAAGGTGTTGCGGTGCATCCCGGCCAGCGCGGCCAGCGCGACAGCCGTCATCCCCCGTGCTTTACGCGCGGTGCGGATGCGGCGGCCGATGTCTTGCAGATTGGTCATCAGAAGATCCAATTAAATGGTTCTTTTTAAATATAACCATTATATTGGTCGTCCGCACGAAATCAAGAACAATAGATTGTGCATTTAATTAAACGCACAATCTATTGTTCTTTCGAAGAATTGGCAGCGGGGCGATCCGACGATGCGCACAAAAAAAATCGCAGTCCGGCGAGGACTGCGATTTCAAGAGGACGGTGTTCAGGCAGTGGTATTGACGTTGCGCCCGATGTTCGGGTTGGCCGGCAACGGCGGCAATGCCTGCAACAGGCCCACGGCGGCAGAAGCCTGGCTGTCGAGCGCTTTCTTCAGCATCAGTACGTTGACCGAATCCGAAGTCTTCGCCGCAGCCATGCTGGTGGCCAGTGATGCGATTTGATTGACATCCATGGTGCTCTCCTTTTGGGGGATACCGGGAAACAGGATGCGTCGCCCAGTGCCTTGATTACGGCATTGGACGCTGTTTCTTTACATCAATCAAGAAAAATTTCGAGATACTCACACGCGAACGTCGACTCGTATCAAGGTTGTTCGAGAACCTCCCACTAAAAATCGCAGCCAGCCAGCTATTTACCTGAACAGGTATAGCCTGCTACGATGTTTATCAATGAGAAACCACTCGAATGGATCGCGAGCAGCTACAAGGATCTGCTGGCATTGCCAGCGGAAGTCCGCCAGCGTTTCGGCTTCGCATTGTCGCTGGCGCAGATGGGCGAGCGCTACGAAAAAACCAAGATATTGAAGGGTTTCAGCGGTGCCGGCGTGCTGGAGATTCTGGAAGACCATATTGGCGACACCTTCCGGGCTGTCTACACCGTGAAGTTCGAAGAAGCCGTGTTCGTACTGCACTGCTTTCAGAAAAAAAGCAAAAGCGGAATTGCCACACCCCAGACGGACATGGAAATCATCCGGACCAGACTCAAGATCGCTACTGCCAGAGCCGAGGAGCTACGTCATCATGCAAAAAACAATCGTTGAGGGAACCGACATCCTCCGCAGCAGCGGCAATGTCTTCGCCGATCTTGGTCTGCCGGATGCCGACAAGCTGCGCATCAAGACTGGTCTGGTCATCGAAATCCGCAAGGCGATGCGTGCACTGGGACTGAGTCAACAGGCGGCGGCGCAACGCATGGGGATTCCACAACCAAAAGTGTCGGGCATGATGCGCGGCGACTTCAGCAACCTGTCCGAGCGCAAGCTGATGGACTGTCTGACACGGCTGGGCTACGACATCGAGATCCAGGTGCGGCCTGCCGCCGCCTCCCTCGGATGCCTGACCTTGACCGTAGCCTGAAAAGCCCCCAAAGCCCGCACAAAAAAAATCGCACCCCGAAGGGTGCGATCAAGCGGACGCCAAGGCAGCACGCCCTGGCCACCTAGACGATGGTATTGATGATGCGTCCAATGTTGACATTGGCCGGCAGGCGCGCCACGGTCGTCGCGACACCTACCACATCATCCACCGCCGCCTTGGCGACCTTGCCCAGATCGATGCCGACGGACTGCGCCGCCTTGTCGACCAGCCAGGCCGTTGCTGCACCGCTGGCGATAGTTGCTAGCTCCATATGAAACTCCTTGTCTGAAGTGCAACCGGACCATGGCGTCAGCCTGATCTCGCATGTTTCCACATCCCCCCACCATGGTTGATCAGGCTTTACGTCATGGGTAAATGTGTTAGCGGCAGGCAAGCAGACAGTCTTGACGGGAGTTGCCCCGTCCTTACCCGCTTTTGCATGTGTAAACCTCAAGTCGGAACAAGGTCCGCCGTAAGGTGCTCAGCGTGACGGCGCGGGCGGCAATGGCACCAGTTGCTCGTAGACCGAACTGGCAATGCGCGACAGTTCAGCGCGTGGAACGCCGCCCGACAGCGCATAACCGAACTGGCCATCGATCCAGTAGAAGACGTTGACCTTGCCTTCCTGAGCGAAGCGGAAGCCGGTCTCGCTGTTCTGCACCTGGTCGTGCGAGACATACAGGGTCAGCCGCTGTCCGGCCGCATCCTGATACATGAACTGCGCCACCGGACCGCTCTGCCCCGGCAGCAGCCGGCCACCGATCAGGTCGTACCCCAGCGGTGCCAGCTTGGGG
>NZ_DBIC01000282.1:0-508 GCF_002296545.1 Herbaspirillum sp. UBA812
GAAATCGTGCCGGCATGGTTGGCGTCAGACTCGGCTCCTGCCGGGAAGGGCGGCACATCATTGCCGTTGTAAAGTTGTGCGACCACGACGGGACGATCAATGTCACCCTCGATGAAATCGATCAGCACTTCGCTGCCGATGCGCGGCGTGAACTGGCTGCCCCAGTTGGGGCCGGACTGCGCTTCTGCCACGCGCACCCAGGTGCCGGAGGCGTCGTTGCCGGGGGCATTGCCGTCCTTGTCATCGAGGTTGCCTGTCTCGCGCAAGCCGCCCGGATTGGGCGACTTCCCGCGCTGCCAGTGGAACTGGACTTTGACGCGGTGATTGCGGTCCGTGGTAACGGCCGCATCCGGCAGGCCGGTCACCAGCGCAGTCTGGGTGCCACGCGCCGTGGGCTTGAGGCGCTCCGTGATTGCAGCAGGAACGATGGGGACTACCTCACGCACGGCCACGAAGCTGTTGCGGTAGGTCCCTGCCTTCAGGTCGTCCTCGGATACGCTGCCCGAAG
>NZ_DBIC01000282.1:870-12761 GCF_002296545.1 Herbaspirillum sp. UBA812
AGCTGGGCAATGTTGCTGTCGAAGTTGTTGCGGGCGCTGTGGCTGACCGAGAGCAGCTTGAAGCGGTTCTCGCCTTCGGGATAGCGCTCATGCTGGCTCAGTGTGAATTGCGTTCCTGCACTGAGCTGGCGTGCCGCACCCGCGCCCTCAAAGCGCTTGTTCTGCATTTCCAAGGCCTGCAGCATCAACTGCGCATGGGTCGCGGCCGCCTCCTGGTCTGCAAAGTCCTGCTGGCCGGTGCCGTCGTAGACCGGCAGGGCAGGGACTTCACCGGCATCCAGGCTGGAGTTCTCTTCGGCCGACGGTGAAGAAATCTTCTCGGGATGCCAACTGGCCAGCGCCACTGCGTTGGAACGCACGCTGCGCACGGCGCTGAAGTCGGTGATGGCATCGCTGGCCTCAGTGGCGGCGATACGGTGAAAGCGGATGCGCGTATCGCCGCCGGGCAGATCAGGTGCCTTGGCCTCGCGGTCGAAGATGACCAGCTTGTGTCGCGCCTGTTGCTGGCCGGAGGCCTGGCCTTGCTCACCCTCCTGTTGATGCTCGAAGCGGAAGTTCAGGCCCTCGCTGGCCAGGATGCGGCGCAGGAAGGCGAAATCACTCTCGCGATATTGCGTGCAGATGTCGCGCTTGGACAGCGTCTGGGTGACATCCAGAGCGAAATTGGCTTGCGGGTATTCCTTCAGGACGGCGCTGGCGATGTCGGTGACGCTCATGTCCTGAAACAGGAAGCTGTCGCGGCGGCGGTCGAGGAAGGCGAGGAAGGATTCCAGCCGTAGCCGGTAGCGCGCCAGTCCGCCATCAGCACCCAGCCATGAAGCCTGCGTGCAGTAGCCATGCCAGGCGCGTCGGCTGCCGTCAGCCTGAAGCAGACTCAGGGTCAGCTCGGTGCCGATGAACTGCTTGAGATCGAGATCGGTGGAAACCGAAAGGGCATCGATGTCGAACTGGAAGTTGTCATTGACGCTCTCCTGGCCGTGGAAGCGCTCCACGACCAGGGATTCAGGCAGACCGGCTTCCTGCGCGCTGTCCAGCGTGATCAGGCGCGCGTGTTGCGACAGGCCGGGGCCGAAGAGCGAAGAGGGGAAGCCAGAAAGGAGTGTGGAAGGAAAGCGCGGTGCAACGGGCGCGCTGTGCTGCCTGCCGGGCGGTGCTGCATCTTGGGTCACGGGATAGCCTCATCTTGATGGTCCGCCATTCGCGCTGTGCCGCGAATGACCGTGTGTTGGTCTTCAACACCACGCTGGCATCAAGTTGTCCCCGTGCTACCCCCGTATCGACTGCTGCATGGCAGCGGCGCTCAGCAATAAGCCCGCTCATTTTTGTGCCGTGCATTTTGCCAATCCGGGCCTTCACCCTCCATCGAAAAAGTTCGTTAATTCATGACTGAAATATGGGTGAGAAAAATAAAGCTTCATGCCGCAGCATGGCGACATGAAGCTTCAACCAGATTTGCTCTTTACTGGAACGTGCTGGCCATCTTCGCCGGCAGCGGCACATTGAGCCATTTCTGCACGATGGCATTGAGTTCGCCGCTCTTCTTGGCCGCCGTCAGCACCTCGTTGACCTTGCCCAGCAAGGCCGTCTCTCCCTTGTTCAAGCCGACGTTGCAGGCCGATTCCTGGATGATGTACTTGAGCACCGGCTTGTTGTTGGGCGCCTTCTCCGCCAGGGCATAGGCGACGAAGTCGCCCGTACCCACCAACTGTACCTGGCCCGAGACATAGGCCGAAATCATGGCGTTGTTGTCCTCATAGCGCTTGATGGTGGCGCTCTTGGGGGCCGTATCGGTCAGTTGCAGATCCTGGAAAGTGCCGCGCGCCACCCCCACGGTCTTGCCGGCCAGATCGGCAGGCCCGCTGACTGCCACGCTCGCCACGCCAAACACGCTGTTGTTGTAGGGCGCATAGGGCTGGGAAAAATCGATCACCTTCTCACGCTCGGCATTCTTGCCCAGGGTGGAAATGACCAGATCGGCCTTGTGAGTCTGCAGATAGGCGATGCGGTTGGCGCTGGCCACCGGAACCAGTTGCACCTTGACGCCCATTTTCTGGGCGATCAGCTTGGCGACATCGATGTCCAGCCCCTGCAATTGCAGGTCCGTATTGACGGAACCGAAGGGCGCAAAGTCCTGCGGTACGCCGATGCGCACCACGCCGGCCTTCTGGATGTCGGCCAGTGCATCGGCCTGTGCCGGCGCGTTGGCCAGCACGCCCAGACCGAGTGCAATCGAAAGGGCCAGCAGGCGGTGTTTGGATGTCATTTTCTTGGTCTCCTCGTATGAATATCAGCGCGCCGATGATACCCCTATATTGCATGGGGGTTCAGTCCGGTAGCGGCAAGACACAATCCTCGGCCGCCAGGTAGATGCGCTGCCCCGGCAAGGCATCGACACGATAGCCGCCCGTGAACGCGCCAAACGCCGGGAGCATGGCCCAGCGCCCATCCACCACGAAGCAGGGCAGCCGCAAGCTGTCGCCCGCCGAGGACAGGCGATACACCGGATGCACATGGCCGACAATGGCAAACGCTCCGTCGACCGTCTGCGGATGATGGCAAAAGGCCAGCGGGCCGACCCGCCAGGGTTCATCTACCAGCTCCATGCCCAGTGCTTCAGGCGGATCCCCCGCATGATGGTCGTGATTGCCGCGCACCAGCGTGATCGTCAGTCCCGCGTTGCGGCCACGCCATTGCGCCAGCGCCGCGAGCGTTCCTGCAGCACGGCCCGCGCGAGCATGCAGGAAATCCCCAAGGAACACGATGTGACGCACCGCATGCTGCTGAACCAGCGCATCAATGGCCTCCAGGTTGGCACTTGTCGTGCCATGCGGTACCGGAATGCCGCCCGCCCGAAACGCCGCCGCCTTGCCGAAATGCACATCGGCCACGATCAGCATGCCGCGCTCGCGCCACAGCAGGGCGCGTTCCGGCAACATGGTCAGGATGGCGCCATCGCCGTCGAAGCTCGGGTATTGCATCATGCAGCAGTCCGGGGCTTGGCCTTGCGCCGTGCGGCGGGCAGGGGTTGTTCACGAGAGGCGGTCTTGTCGGCGGCACCTTCCAGCTCGCGCAGCATGCGTGCGACGCGGTCCGCCAGTTTCTCGGTCGAGAGTTTCTCGCGGAAGCGTTCCACCATCAGCGGCAGCGCAAACGGGGTAGGGCGCTCCAGTTGCACCAGCGTCATGGTGCGCGCCCGCAGCTCGGCGAGGGTGCTGCGCAGGCGCTCCAGTTCCAGCTCCTGTTCCAGTACCTCGCGCTGGGCCTGGGTGAGCAGCAGATTGCCGGCATCATGCTTGCGGAAGACCTCGAAGAACAGCGCCGACGACGCCTGCAACTGGCGCGCGCTCTTGTGCTGGCCCGGATAGCCCTGGCTGACCAGTCCGGCAATGCGGGCGATCTCGCGGAAGCGCCGTTGCGACAATTCCGTCGCGTTCAGGCTGGCGAGCACGTCCTCCAGCAAATGCTCTTCGCTGAAAAGGTCCTGCGCCTCTTGCGGGGCCAGACGGGCCATCTCCACCTGGTCCGCCGCCAGCAATTCGAAACCATAGTCGTTCACGGCAATGGAGAAGGTGGCGGCGCGCGTGCTGGCCAGTCGCCAGGCCAGCAGCGAGGCCAGCCCCATGTGGACCAGACGCCCGGCAAAGGGATAGAAGAACAGGTGATGCCCCTCGCGGCTTTTGAGGGCTTCCACCACCAGCCGCTCCCCCGTCGGGAGCGCCGACCAGGCATGCTGCAAGGCCAGCAGCGGCTGCACGGCTTGCATCTCGGGGCCGTCGAAGTGCTGTTGCTCGGCTTGTTGCAAACGATCCAGGACGGCATGCGCCAACGTCGATGACAAGGGCATGCGCCCGCCTTGCCAGCGAGGGACCGCGCCACTGCCGGCGGTGCTGCGACGGACCCAGGCCGTCATCTCATGCACCCGGACAAATTCCAGCACCCGCCCCCCGAAGAGAAAACGGTCACCCGGACGCAGGCGCGCGATGAAACCTTCTTCGATGGTGCCGATGCGTCCGCCCTTCATGTACTGCACATGCAGGCTGGCATCGGCCACGATGGTGCCGATGTTCATGCGATGCCGGCGCGCGATGGCGGGCACATCCACACGGTAGACGCCATCCTCGCCCTGGCGCACCCGGTGGTATTCGGGATAGGCGGTCAGGCTCTGGCCCCCGCGCACCACGAAATCCAGCGCCCACTGCCACTGGTCCTCGCGCAGATCGCGATAAGACCAGGCTTGCCGTACTTCGTCCAGCAGCGCATCGGCCTGGAAGCCGCCGCCCAGCGCGATGGTGACCAGATGCTGCACCAGCACGTCCAGTGGCGTTTCCGGTACCGGACGCTGTTCCACGCGGCCCGCTGCGACCGCATCCTGGGCCGCGATGGCTTCCACCAGTTCCAGGCTGTTGGTCGGCACCAGCGTGGCGCGCGAACTGCGACCCGGGGAGTGGCCGGAACGTCCGGCACGTTGCAGCAAGCGGGCCACGCCACGCGGACTGCCGATCTGCAATACCCGCTCTACCGGCGTGAAATCCACGCCCAGGTCCAGGCTGGAGGTGCAGACCACGGCCTTGAGCCGGCCATCGCGCAGGCCGTGCTCGACCCAGTCCCGCACTTCGCGGTCCAGCGAGCCATGGTGCAAGGCGATGATGCCAGCCCAGTCAGGCCGGGCGTCCAACAAATTCTGGTACCAAAGTTCAGCCTGGGACCGGGTATTGGTGAAGACCAGCGTACTGCCACTGGCCTCGATCTCCTGCACCACGGCCGGCAGCATCTGCATGCCCAGGTGGCCGGCCCAGGCGAAGCGTGCCGGTTGCGGCGGCAGAAGGGTGTCGATGACGATGCGCTTGCGCTGTTCGCCGCGTACCAGTACGCCTTGTTCGGCAGCTGCCGGACCCAGCAGGGCTTGCAGTGATTGCTCAAGATTGCCGAGCGTCGCCGACAGCCCCCAGACCACCATTCCTGGCCGCCAGCGCCGCAGTCGCGCCAGCGCCAATTGCACCTGCACGCCGCGCTTGTTGCCCATCAGCTCATGCCATTCATCGACGATGACGGCATCAAGCCTGGCAAAGCGCTGCCGGGCATCGGCTTGCGAAAGCAGAAGGGACAGGCTTTCAGGGGTGGTCACCAGCGCCTGCGGCAGGGATTTCATCTGGCGCGCACGTTCGCCGGAGGCGGTATCGCCGGTCCGCATGCCCGCCTGCCAGTGCGGCAGCAGATCGGCCAGCGGCGCTTGCAGGGCGCGCAGGGTGTCGGCCGCCAGGGCGCGCATCGGTGTAATCCACAAGACCCGCAAGCCAGGAGCGTTGGCGGGCAGGTCAGGCTGGCCGAGCCTCGGCTCGGCATGGAGCAGGGCTCCGAACCAGACGGCATAGGTCTTGCCCGACCCCGTGCCGGAATGCAGCAAGCCGCTTTGGCATCTGGCAGCGGCCTGCCAGACGGCGCGCTGGAAATCGAAGACTCCCCAGCCGCGCTGGCTGAACCATTGTTCTGCGCGTTTCAGTGCGGGCGCACGGGAGTTAGTCGTCTTGCGTGGCACGATGCAGTTCTTTCTGTTTTTCTTCAGGCAGCAGGCTGGCCGACGGCCCCAGCAGCGCCCGCAGGCTGGCCAGGGTATCGGCCTGCTCGATGGTCTTGTCCAGGCGCTGGCGCAGGATGCGCGGGAAGCGCACGGCGATGCCTGCCTTGTGGCGCGAGGACAGCGCAATCCCTTCAAAGCCGATCTCGAACACCATGCTCGGCTTGACGCTGCGGACGGGGCCGAATTTCTCGATGGTCGTCTTGCGGATGGCCTGGTCCACCACGGCAATTTCGGCATCGGTGAGGCCCGAATACGCCTTGGCGAAAGGTACGAGCTTGCGTTCGCCCTGGTCATCCGGTGCATCCCAGACCGCGAAGGTGTAATCGGTGTAGAGCGAGGCGCGTCGGCCATGGCCGGCCTGGGCGTAGATCAGCACGGCATCGATGGAATAGGGATCGACCTTCCACTTCCACCAGGTGCCGACATTGCGCGTGCGGCCGATGCCGTAATGGGCTTCCCGTTGCTTGAGCATCATTCCTTCCACGCCGCGTTCGCGCGAGGTGCTGCGCAATCGCGCCAGCGCCTCCCAGTCGCCCGAGGCGATTTGCGGTGCCAGCATCAGCGCCGGGCTTGTATGGGCCTGCACCAGCGCTTCAAGCCGGCTGCGGCGTTCGTGCTGGGGCAGGCTGCGCAGGTCTTGCCCATCCTGCTCCAGCAGGTCGTAGGCAATCAGACCGGCCGGCAGGTCCGCCAGCAGGCGGGCGGTGAGGTTCTTGCGGCCGATGCGTTTCTGCAGATCGGCGAAGGGGGCCACACGATCGGCCTGGGGGCCGGAATCGGGCAGGCGGATCACGATCTCGCCATCGATCACGGTGCCGTCCGGGAGGGCCAATACGGCCAGTTCGGGGAAGCGATCCGTGATCAATTCTTCACCGCGCGACCACAGCCAGTTGCTTCCCTGCCGCCGCACCAGCTGGGCGCGGATGCCGTCGTATTTCCATTCGACTTGCCAGTCCGAGAGCGGACCCAGGGTGTCCGGTGTCTCCAACAGTGGATGCGCCAAAAAGAAAGGATAGGGTTGGCCGCCCTGCAACTGCGCATCCTGGCCGTCCGCCGGCGCGATGAGCGTGGTGAAGCGGCGTGCATCCGGACGGGCGCGGCCATCTGTCCAGCCGACCATGCGTTGCGCCACCAGCTTGGGATCGAGTTGCGCGACGCTGGCCAGTGCACGCGTGACCAGCAGCCGCGACACGCCCACCCGGAAACCGCCGCCGATCAGCTTGGCGAGCAAGAAGCGTCCCTGCCAGTCCAGCTCATCCCAGGCAGCAAACAAGGCGGTGCTGATCACGGCAGGATCGGCCCCGCGCAAGGGC
The DNA here is from genome assembly GCF_002296545.1 of Herbaspirillum sp. UBA812. Taxonomy (NCBI): domain Bacteria; kingdom Pseudomonadati; phylum Pseudomonadota; class Betaproteobacteria; order Burkholderiales; family Oxalobacteraceae; genus Herbaspirillum; species Herbaspirillum sp. UBA812. The sequence goes on from NZ_DBIC01000282.1 coordinate 7,762, forward strand.
GCGATGCGCTCTTCCATCCAGCGCGCCAGCCCCAGGTCGCTCGACCCCTTGGGCGGCGGCAGGACGTGGGCGATGGTCTCGGCCAGGTCGCCGACGCTGTGATAGCACTCCTCGAACAGCCATTCATCGATCTGCGCGTATTCCATGGCGCATTGCTTGAGCAAGCCCGTCGGGACGGCCTGGCGCGGCTTGCCGCCTGCCAGGAAATACACCGCCCAGGCCGCATCGGCGGCATCGGCGCGGCCGAAGTAATCCTGCAGGGCCGCCAGCTTGCGAGTAGTGGAGGTGGTGGCATCCAGTTCGGCATACAGCCGTGAAAATTCACGCATGGCCACCTTCCTGCGCCGTCACGGCGGCGGCGGGGCCGGGGTTCTCGTCAATTTCTTCATCTCCGTATTCAGTCGCGAAGGCCCCGGCATCCAGTCCGTTCTGACGCAGCCAGCGCACCATGGTGGCGACTTGGCCGTGGGTGACGATGACGCGTTCAGCACCGGTGGCGTGGATGGCTTCGTGCAGGGCCGGCCAGTCCGCATGGTCGGAGAGGATGAACCCGCGATCCACGCCACGCCGGCGGCGCGTGCCGCGCAAGCGCATCCAGCCGCTGGCGAAGGCATCGCTGTAGTCGCCGAAGCGGCGTATCCAGGGCGACCCGGCCGCCGATGGCGGGGCAATCACCAGACTGCCCGCGTAGGCGGCCGCCTTGCCGCGCTTGCCGGCTTCCGCTTCGCCGACCGTCAGGGTCTCCGGCAGGGCGATCCCGGCCTCGCGGTAGAGGCGATTGAGCGGCTCTACCGCGCCATGGCAGACGATGGGGCCGATGCTGGCATCGATGCCGTGCAGGATGCGCTGCGCCTTGCCGAAGGAATAGCAGAACAAGACGCTGGCACGCCCCTCCGCGGCATTGCTGCGCCACCATTGGTTGATTTCCTCGAAAATTTCCCGCTGTGGTTGCCAGCGGTAGATCGGCATGCCGAATGTGGATTCGGTAATGAAGGCGTCGCAGCGTACCGGCTCGAAGGGGGCGCAGGTGCCATCCGCTTCCAGCTTGTAGTCACCGGAGGCTACCCAGATGCGGCCTTCATGTTCCATGCGCAGTTGCGCCGAGCCCAGCACGTGGCCGGCCGGGTGCAAAGACAGGCTCACGCCATTGTGGGTGATGGTTTCGCCATAGGGCAGGGGCTGCAGGTTGATCTCTGCGCCCAGCCGCGCACGCAAGATGCCGGCCCCCGGCGCTGCTGCCAGATAGTGGCCATGCCCTACGCGCGCGTGGTCGGCGTGGGCATGCGTAATCACCGCGCGCGCCACCGGTCGCCAGGGATCGATGTAGAAGTCGCCGGGCACGCAATAGAGGCCCTCCTTGCGTACCACGACCATGTCTTCCTTGCCTGCCATTGCTGATGTGTCCTCGCTCTGCCTTGTCGAAATCGTTGCGGCTCCGTTGTGCCGTGTCCGGCGGGCTTTGTCCATGCCTGCCGCGTCCTTGTCCCGGCTTTGCCGCGAGTTATATGAAGGTTCAGGCAAATTTGCCGCTACTTGTCACGCTCGGTCAGCTTAACGGCAAGCCGGTCGGGAAGCTGTCAGTGCCTGTCTTGCCTTTCTGTCAGCGGGAAGGTCGCACGCACGCATAAAACTTGATTTCAGTTTGCAATGATGCAACGCACAACGGCTATTATTTGGGTATGCTTGTCGTCAATTCCAATTGGCTTTGCGCCAAGCATCGAACTCAAAAGAATCACACCAATCCTCATGTCTCATTACGTCGATCCCAAGGTTTTCCGTGAACTGCAAGACTCCGAAGTCTTGCCTGCGCCTTCCGGCGTGCGTCTGAAGATCATGCAGATGTGCCAGCAGGAAGACATCGCGCTGCCGGATCTGGTGGCGCAGGTGCAGGGCGACCCTGTACTGGCCGGCCGCCTGATCCAGATTGCCAACATCCCCAACATCAACAAGGGGCGCATGGTTGCAGCCGTCAATGTCGAGCTGTTGCTGATGGTGGGCCTGCACGCGGTGCGCCAGATGGCGCTGGCCATATCGCTGACGGAATCGGCACGGCGCGGCGATTGCAAGGAATTCGATTACGACCTGTTCTGGAGCCGTTCCACGGCCATGGCCTGCGCCGGCCAGGCGTTGGGCGACCTGCTGCAGGTGGCTCCTCCGGCAGAAATGTTCACCATCGGCCTGCTGGCCGATATCGGCCGCCTGGGTCTGGCTTCGGCCCGTCCCAAGCGGTATGGCGAACTGCTGGCTAGCGGGGTGCAGGGCAGCAAGTTGCGCCAGGAAGAAAAGGCGCTGTTCGGATTCAATCACCTGGAGCTGGCCGCCGCGATGATGCAGGACTGGCATTTCCCCAAGCTCTTCTGTGAAACGGTGCTGTATCACCACGACGCTGACAATACCGGCATGGACGAGGAAGACCGCCAGCAGCGTCTGATTCGCTTGCTGGAACTGGCGGCCTGCGTGGCCGACGTCTGCGTGGCCGGCGATGCCGCACGGCCAGCTTTGCTGCCGCGCCTGCTGGCGCTGGGTGAGCGCTTCGAGCTGCCGCTCTCCAGCCTGGAGTACCTGTGCGGCCGCGTTTCATGGGACTGGAGTGACTGGGGTGCCTTGCTCAAGGTGCCGACCCGGGTGCTGCGCGAGATCGGGACCGAACTGGCTGCCGCCGCAGAAAAGCCGGAGTGACGGATCTGCAAGAATCGTCAGATTTAGTCATGAAAAATCGAAGTTTTTTGTTGCTGATTTGTCAGTCGCCGATGGTACTATCCCCCTCGCTCTGGAAGTGAAGCGCCTCTGTTGACCGTCAGGATCGCTGCGGGAACCGCCTGCAGCCGGCATTCCCCGTCATCATCAGACCCTGCCCGAACTTCGCTTCCAGCCGCATGCAAGGCTCGATGAACCCAGCCAGATTGATGTTCCTTCCGTAAAAGCCACGGCATTTACCGCAGCCACCAACGAGGACATATTCATCAATAAGGCCTTGCCTGCGCCTCTCCTGTCCGGAATGCCTGGCAAATTCCTTTGCTAATGTGTCCCGGCATGGCAGCGGCGCGATTTCCCTTCGGTTCGCTCCGACCACTTTGCTGTACCCGTCGCCTGCGGCGTGCTCCGTTACGTCCGTGGCAGGCACGGGTGTGTCAGTGTGGCCACGCGAATGCCGTACCGATCAAAACAAAGTACACAAAGTACAAGAAAGTGGGGTCTTTCATGAAAAACAACACCATCCGTCTGTCCTGCCTGACCGCACTGCTGCTGGCAGCCAGCCATCCCGCCTTCGCGGCCCATCCGCTGAACACCGACGATGCGGGCGTGCAGGGGGCCGGCGGCATCCAGCTCGAAATGAATACCGACTGGAGCAAGCAGAGTGGCGATGCCGGCCACGTCGGGGCATTTACGTTCACCTATGGTGTCACCGACAAGCTCGACCTGTTCTTCAACCTGCCACAGACCTTTCAGTCGCCTAACGGTACGGGGGTGGGCGATGTCTCTGTAGGAGCCAAATGGCGCTATTACGAGGCGGACGGCCTGGCCCTGGCGCTCAAGCCGGAATTGTTCATGCCCAGCGGCGAGGAAAGCAAGGGGCTGGGGAGCGGCCGCAACGGCATGGGCCTGACCGGCATCGCTTCCTACGAGACCGGCCCCTGGACCCTGCACGGCAACCTGGGCCTGCGCTACAGCCCGTACAAGCTGGAGACTGACCAGGAAACGAAGCGCAAGACCATCTGGCGCGCCTCGGTGGCGGTCTGGTATGGGCTGAACGAACAATGGCGTCTGGTGGCCGATACCGGCGTGGCACAGAATCAGGACGCGTCCAGCCGGAAATTGCCCTCGTATGCCCTGGTGGGGGCCATCTGGTCGCCCAACAAGACGGTGGACATCGATGCCGGCGCCAAATTCGGCCTGAACAAGGCCGAGGTGACGCGCCAGTTCGGTGTCGGGGTGACCTTGCACTTCTGACGAGGCAGGCAACGGCGCACAAAGCTTCATCTCTGTGCGCTGCAACATGCAATGCGCTGGAAAGCCGCGCCAAATCTGCTATCGTTGACCTTGGCGCTAGGCCACGACTAAGGAGACGACATATGGATCTGGTGGAAAAATTCGATGCCAAGGGCAAGACCGGCGCACCTTACCACGTAGAGGTGTATCAGACGCAACAGGACGAGGCCGATGAAGCGGCCCGGGCCTTCAGCCGCAGTTACAAGCTGGCTGATGGTCGCGCGCTGGATCCCCTGACCAACGAGAAATTCAGGATCGTCCAGACCGGGGAGAAAATCTACCGCGTCTGAGTCCACCCTGGACCCGCAAGCCGATCAAGCCGGCACCGCAAGGTGGCCGGCTTTTTCATGTCTCCAGCTACTGGCCGCAGCCTCGGCTCAGAATGCATCCCCCGGCACCCGCACCCAACCCTCCATCAACACCCGCGCGCTGCGGCTCATGATGGCCTTGGTGACGACCCACTGGCCGTCTTCCAGCTTCGCTTCCGCACCGACACGCAAGGTCCCGGACGGATGGCCGAAGCGTACGCTGGTGCGTTCACCGCCACCGGCAGCCAGGTTCACGAGCGTTCCGGGAATGGCGGCTGCCGTGCCGATGGCCACGGCAGCCGTGCCCATCATGGCGTGGTGCAGCTTGCCCATGGACATGGCACGCACCAGCACGTCGGTATCCTGTACCGTAACGGTCTTGCCGCTCGAAGAGACATATTCCTTGGGCGGCGCAACAAACGCGACCTTGGGCGTGTGCTGCCGGGTCGCGGCTTCTTCCACCTTGCTGATCAATCCCATGCGGATCGCTCCATGGGCGCGGATGGTCTCGAAGCGCGCCAGCGCGGCGGGATCGCTGTTGATCGCGTCCTGCAGTTCGGTGCCGGTATAGCCGATCTCGTCGGCATTGAGGAAGATGGTCGGGATGCCCGCATTGATCATGGTGGCCTGGAAACTGCCGACGCCGGGCACTTCCAGTGTATCGACCACGTTTCCGGTGGGGAACATGGCAGCGCCGGCGCC
>NZ_DBIC01000348.1:0-24373 GCF_002296545.1 Herbaspirillum sp. UBA812
TGGCCTGGGAGATTCACAAGATCTCGCGCGACGTGGGTTTCTTCTACCTCGTCAATCACGGTGTCGCGCCCTCGCTGGTCGAGCAGCAGTTCGACTGGGCGCGGCGTTTCTTTGCTTTGCCCCAGGCCAGCAAATCGGCCATCGACATGCGGCATTCTCCGTCCGGCTACGGATACGAGCGCATGGGGGCGCAGGCCCTTGATGAAGGATCGCCCGCCGATCTGAAGGAAGGCTTCCAGTTCGGCTTTGATATCGCGCCGGACCATCCGTATGTGCAGCGCGGCCTGCTGCGCTATGGCCACCACCTGTGGCCGCAGGACCTGCCCGGTTTCGAAGAGCACTCACGGCTGTATTACGACGCCGTGCGCGCCCTGTCGCATCGCCTGCTGGGCGTGATCGCACTGTCGCTGGAGATGCCCGAGGATTTCTTCGAGCCGGTGCTGCAGGCACCCATCGCCACCCAGCGCATGCTGCACTATCCGCCCCAGCCTGACGGTGCCCGGCACAACCAGATCGGTGCCGGTGCCCATACCGATTGGGGACTGGTCACCATCCTCGCGCAGGACGACATCGGCGGACTGGAAATCTGCAATGCCGATGGCCAATGGGTGAGCGCGCCTCCCATCGCGGAAAGTTTCGTGGTCAACATCGGCGACCTGTTGCAGCGCTGGAGCAATGACCTGTATCACAGCAATGCGCATCGCGTGCTCAATGCGGGCAGTGCACCGCGCTATTCCCTGCCGTTCTTCCAGGATGGCGACCAGGCGGCCGTGGTGGCCTGCCTGCCCAGTTGCTGCAGCGATGAACGCCCGGCGCGCTACGCACCCTGCACCATCGGTGACTACCTGGAAATGAAAGTGAAGCAGACCTTCGGGGCGGTGGCGGCGGCTTGAGCTGCCGTATGACACCTCGAAGCCAACGTATTTCGGCGAAGGCGACCGTGTTGGCACGCCGGCCGGACCATTGCGAACCCTGGCGTTCGCAGTCCAAGCAGAAGGAGCAGCCTCATGCTGGTAACTCAACAAAAAGTCTTGCGCAAGTTCTGGTACGCGCTCATGCCCGTCACGCAATTGAAGGACGGTCCGCAGCCCTTCACGCTGTTGGGAGAGAAGCTGGTGGTGTGGCTCACGGAGGATGGCTCGCCCGCAGCCTTGCAGGACCGCTGCTGCCATCGCACGGCCCGGTTGTCCAAGGGCTTCGTCGAAAACGGCAACATCGTCTGCGGCTATCACGGCTGGACCTTCAACGGCGAGGGCGCATGCGTGCGCGTGCCGCAGAGCGTGGATGGCAGCGTGCCCTCCGGCGCCTGCGTGAAGTCGTATTTCTGCAAGGAGCGCTACGGTTATGTGTGGGTGGCGCTGGAAGAGCCGCTGCGCGATATCCCTGAGTTTCCCGAGGATGGGGCGCCCGGCTATCGGCGCATCTTCCAGTTCTACGAGCGCTGGGAAACCAGTGCCCTGCGCATGATGGAAAACTCCTTCGACAACTCCCACTTCAGCTACGTGCATCGTGCCACCTTCGGCTTGTATGACCAGCCCAAGCCGGAGAAATACGAGATCGAGGAAACCGACTACGGCTTCGAAGCCGAAACCCGCGTGCCCATCAAGAACGTCCCGGCCAGCCATCGCGTCACCGGCAGCACCGCCGACACCACGGTGCGCCACATGTTCAACCGCTGGTACCTGCCCTTCGTGCGCCGCTTCGGCTGCACCTATCCGGAGAGCGGCCGCCATCACATCATCTACAACTGCGCCACGCCCATCGATGATGGTTCCATCATGCTGTCGCAATGGCTCTATCGCAACGATACCGAGGAGGAATGCTCCGAAGCCGAGCTGATCGCGTGGGATGCCCCCATCCTGGTGGAAGACCGCGAGATCCTGGAAGCCACTGACCCCGATGCCTGCATCGACGTGCGCCGCCGCCAGGAATTCCACATGGCCTCGGATCGGCCCGGTCTCATCATGCGCCGCATGCTGCTGCAATTGCTGGAAGAGCACGGCGAATCCGAAGTGTTCCGCATCCACCCCGCTGCATGAACCCGCCAGGAGATCCCATGGACAGAGATGAATTCGCCATGTCGCAGGCCGCGGCATGGGAGCAGGAGAGGGCGGCCGCGGTGGCCGCTGTGTCTGATGCGCCGCCGGTGCTCTCGGCACAGCGGGTGGAGAAGACCTATCGCAACGGCACGCGCGCGCTGGACGAGGTGAAACTCGATATCGGGCGCGGCGAGTTCGTCTCGCTGCTGGGCCCCTCGGGCTGCGGCAAGAGCACCTTGCTGAAGATGTTTGCTGGACTCGAAGAACCGTCCCACGGCCACATCCGCTGGTGGGGTGGCAACCTGGCCACGGTGGGTACGCCCGAACGCACGCTGGCCATGGTGTTCCAGGAAGCCACCCTGATGCCCTGGGCCACGGTGGAGCAGAACGCAAGGCTGCCGCTGGAGCTGCGCCACGTGCCGCGCGCGCAGGCCGATGCGCGCGTGGCCGAGGCCTTGAAACTGGTGGGCCTGGAAAAATTTCACAAGGTGCTGCCGCGCGAACTGTCGGGCGGCATGCAGATGCGGGCGTCCATTGCCCGTGCGCTGGCGACCTCGCCCAACCTGCTGCTGATGGATGAACCCTTCGGGGCTCTTGATGAATTCACCCGCAACAAGCTCGACGCCGACCTGCGCGACATCTGGAGCAAGCAGGACCTGACCGTGGTCTTCGTCACCCACAGCATCTATGAAGCGGTGTTCCTGTCCTCGCGCGTGATCGTGATGGCAGCCCGCCCCGGGCGGGTGATTGCTGATGTGGCCATCGAGGTGGACGGTCCGCGTGATGAAGCTTTCCGTATTTCGGCGCCCTTCATGCAGTACTGCAAGACGCTTTCCGATTACCTCACGCTGGCCAACCAGCAAGGAGACGGCCATGAAGCCCAACACTGATCCGCTGGTCAATCGACCCGGGTTCTGGCGCGTGGTCGCGCCGCTGTCCATTGGCATCGCCCTGCTGCTGATGTGGCAGATCGTCTGCACGCTGCTGGAGGTGCCGCCTTACCTGGTGCCCACGCCCGCGCTGATTGCCAAGACCCTGGTGGCCGATTGGGGCATGCTGATGGAGTCGCTGCTGGTCACGCTGAAGATCACCTTTCTGGCCTTCGTGCTGGCGGTGATCCTGGGGGTGTCCATTGCTTTCGTGTTCGTGCAGAGCCGCTTCATCGAGGTCAGCCTCTTCCCTTACGCGATCATCCTGCAGGTCACGCCCATCGTCGCCATCGCCCCGCTCATCATCATCTGGGTCAAGGACACCACGGCCGCGCTGACGGTATGCGCCACCATCATGGCGCTGTTCCCCATCATCTCCAACACCACGCTGGGACTGCGCAGCGTCAATCCGGGCCTGCTCAACCTGTTCCGGCTCAACAAGGCCACGCGCTGGCAGACCTTGCGCCGCTTGCGCATTCCCAGTGCCTTGCCGTATTTCTTTGGCGGCCTGCGTATTTCAAGCGGGCTGGCGCTGATCGGGGCCGTCGTTGCTGAATTCGTGGCGGGCACCGGTGGCACCGGATCGGGACTGGCCTACCAGATCCTGCAGGCGGGTTTTCAGCTCAACATTCCGCGTCTGTTTGCGGCCCTGCTGCTCATCACGCTGACCGGCATCCTGCTGTTCTGGCTGATGAGTGCGCTGTCGCGCGCCATGCTGGCCGGCTGGCATGAGAGCGAGATGGCATGATGACGACTGTCCAAGGAGCCGACCTGTCATGAACACTTTCTTGATCCGCAACCTGCAGGCCATCCTGACCGGCCTGCCCGGTGAGGCCGCGCGCCACGCCGGTCCCGACATCCGCGTGTCCGATGGGGGGATTGCCGCCATCGGAAAGCTCGACGCACTGCCCGGTGAGAACGTGATCGATGCCGGCGATTGCGTGGCCTATCCGGCCTGGGTCAATACCCATCATCACCTGTTCCAGTCGCTGTTGAAGGGCGATCCGCTGGGCATCAATGCCACGCTCACGCCCTGGCTGGCGGCCACGCCTTATCGCTATCGCGCCAAATTCGATGCCGAGCTGTTCCGCCTGGCAGCGCGCATCGGCATGGTCGAACTGATGCGCTCGGGCTGCGGCACGATTGCCGATCACAACTACCTGTATTACCCCGGCATGCCCTTCGATACCTCGGAGATCCTGTTCGAGGAAGCGGAAAAGCTGGGCCTGCGTTTCGTCCTGTGCCGGGGCACCGCCACCCGCACTCGGCAGCTGGAGGCGGAGTTGCCCAGTGCACTGCGCCCGGAGACGCTCGATGCTTTCCTGACCGACATGCAGCGCCTGGCCAGGCGCTTCCATGATCCCGCGCCCGCTTCGATGCGGCGCGTGGTGATGGCACCGACCACGCCGCTGTATTCGGCGGCCCCGGAGGAAATGCGTACCATCGCCGATGCCGCGCGGGAGTTGGGGTTGCGGCTGCACAGCCATCTCTCGGAGACGGTCGGCTACCAGGACAGCGCACACGCCATGCATGGCTGCCGCCCGGTGGAATTCTGCGAGCGCATCGGCTGGCTGGGGCCGGACGTGTGGTTTGCGCATCTGGTGAAGCTCGATGCCGAAGAAATTGCCTTGCTGGGAAGTACCGGAACGGGCATCGCCCATTGCCCGCAAAGCAATGGTCGCCTGGGCAGCGGCATCGCCCCGATCCGGGCGCTGGAGGCAGCGGGCGTGCCGGTGTCCATTGGCGTGGATGGTGCGGCCTCCAACGAGGCGGCCGACATGATCTCGGAAACGCACGCCGCCTGGCTGATGCAGCGCGCCCGGCGCGGCCAGGAAGCCACTCCGGCGTTCCGGGGCGGGGCCTTCGAAGGCGGTGCCGATGAAGCGACGGTGGAGGATGTGGTGCGCTGGGGCACGACCGGCGGGGCCCGCGTGCTCGGCCTGGACGGGCTGCAGGGCCTGCAGGTGGGTCAGCAAGCTGACATCGCCCTGTACCGACTGGATGATCCTCGCTACTTCGGCCTGCATGATCCGGCCATCGGTCCGGTGGCCTCGGGTGGGCGGCCTTTCCTGAAGGCAATGTGGGTCGGTGGCCGCGCTGTGGTCCGCGATGACGCCATCCCCGGCGTGGATCTGGCCGAACTCGGTGCGCAGGCGAGGCAGGCTGTCAAAAAGATGCTCGAAGGCAATTGAGGCCAGTAAAGCCGGCTGCATGCGGCCGGCTTTACTCGCGCTGCCCCACGAGCCACATGGGATCCCGGCCAAAACTGCTAAAATGACGGGATGATCAAGAGACGCAATTCTCCCTTCAGTTTCTCAGCCGAGGATTTCGACGAATCCGTGGATTCCTTTGGCGCTTTCGACCCATTCCATTCCGACGCCCCTTCCCGCCACGCTGCCGGCTCCGATGCCAGCGGCCAGGCCGAGGGCGACGATGCCGCTGACGAGGTCCGTCCCCCGCTGGAACTGGACCTGACCAATCATTTCCTGATCGCCATGCCGTCCATGCTGGACCCGATCTTCGGCGGCACCGTGGTCTATCTGTGCGAGCACAACCACAACGGCGCGCTGGGCGTGGTCATCAACAAGCCCACCGACATGACCATGGATGTGCTGTTCGACCGCATCAATCTCAAGCTGGAGATCCGGCCCGACACCCCCGATGCCATGCCCGAGCTGTATCGCCGCCCGGTCATGTTCGGCGGCCCGGTGCAGGTGGAGCGCGGCTTCGTGCTGCATTCGACCTCGGAAAAATACTCCTCGACCCTGCAGGTTACCGATGAGGTCGCGCTGACGACCTCCAAGGACGTGCTCGAAGCGGTGGCCCACGGCGATGGCCCCGAACGCGTGCTGGTCACCCTGGGTTGCTCGGGCTGGAGCCCGGGCCAGCTCGAAGGCGAGATCGGCCGCAATGGCTGGCTGACCGTCAAGGCTGACCCTGCCATCATTTTTGAGTTGCCGGTGGAGCAACGCTTCACCGCTGCATTGGCCCTGTTGGGCATCGATCCGGTGATGCTGTCCGGCGATGCCGGCCGGGCTTGAGAGCGCAGGGACACGATTGGAAACCATCCTGGCCTTCGACTTCGGCTTGAAACGCATCGGCGTGGCCGTGGGCAATACGGGCCTGAAGCAGGCGCAGCCGCTGGCGGTGATCAGCGAAGCGACCAACGACGGCAAGTTCGCGGCCATTGCGCGCCTGATTGCGGAGTGGCAACCGGCGCGCTGCGTGGTCGGCCTGCCCCTGCATCCGGACGGTGCCGAGCACGAGATGAGCGTGCGCTGCCGCCGCTTTGCCAACCAGTTGCACGGCCGCTACGGGCTCGAGGTCACGCTGGTGGATGAACGCTACAGTTCGGCGGTCATCCAGCACCAGCGCGGCGAACAGATCGACGACCAGGCGGCCGCCATCATTTTGCAGCAATACTTTGACGACGCACATTCATGAGCACAACACCTTCCCAGCTTGATGCAGAAGCGCTGTACCAGACCCTGGTGCAGCAGATCAAAGCCGGCCTGCAAGGCGCAACCGAGGTTGCGCTGGTGGGCATCCACTCCGGCGGCGCCTGGCTGGCCGAGCGCCTGGCCACGGAACTGGGCCTGACGGACCGCCTGGGCTTCGTCGACGTGTCCTTCTACCGCGACGATTTTTCCGAGAAGGGCCTGCGTGCCGACGTGAAACCCAGCCAGATTCCCTTCGATGTCGAGGGGGCCACCATCCTGCTGGTGGACGACGTGCTCTATACCGGCCGCACCACGCGGGCCGCCATCAACGAACTGTTCGACTATGGTCGTCCGGCGCGCGTGCTGCTGGCGGCGCTGGTGGACCGCGGTGGCCGCGAGCTGCCCATTGCCGCCGATTTCGTCGCGGCCTCGGTCGAACTCAGCAAACAAGAAAACCTGCAACTGCAACGCGCCGACGACGGCCGCTTCTCCCTTACGGTGGTCCATGCTTAATCCCCAACTCAACAAAAACGGCGAACTGCAACACCTGCTGACCATCGAGGGTCTGCCGCGCGCTATCCTGACGCACATCCTCGATACCGCCTCGTCCTTCGTCAGCATCGGCGACCGCGAAGTCAAGAAGGTGCCGCTGATGCGCGGCAAGAGCGTCTTCAACCTGTTCTTCGAGAACTCCACGCGCACCCGCACCACCTTCGAGATCGCCTCCAAGCGCCTCTCGGCGGACGTGATCAACCTCAACATCCAGGCTTCCAGTACCAGCAAGGGCGAGTCGCTGCTGGACACCATCGACAACCTGGCGGCCATGCACGCCGACATGTTCGTGGTGCGTCACGCGCAATCGGGCGCGCCCTTCCTGATCGCCAAGCACCTGATCGATACGAAGCAGTCGCACGTCCACGTGGTCAACGCCGGTGACGGCCGCCACGCGCACCCGACCCAGGGTCTCTTGGACATGTACACCATCCGTCACTACAAGAAAGACTTCACCAACCTGCGTGTGGCCATCGTCGGCGACATCCTGCACAGCCGCGTGGCGCGCTCGGACATTCACGCGCTGACCACCCTGGGCGTGCCGGAAGTGCGCGCCATCGGTCCGCGTACCTTGCTGCCCAGCGGCCTGGAGCAGATGGGCGTGCGCGTCTTCCACAACATGGAAGAGGGCTTGAAGGATGTGGACGTCATCATCATGCTGCGATTGCAGAACGAGCGCATGAGCGGTGCCTTGCTGCCGTCGGCGCAGGAGTTCTTCAAAAGCTACGGCCTGACCCCGGAACGCCTGGCGCTGGCCAAGCCGGACGCCATCGTCATGCACCCCGGCCCGATGAACCGCGGCGTGGAAATCGATTCGGCCGTGGCCGATGGTGCACAGGCCGTGATCCTGCCGCAGGTGACCTTCGGCATCGCGGTGCGCATGGCGGTCATGAGCATCGTGGCTGGCAATTGAATCCGGGTGACGACGACCGTCACCGCGACGTTTTGAACGATCCGTTAAGAAGACAAGAACTGATGAAACTGCATATCAAGAACGGCCGCCTGATCGACCCGGCCAACGGCATCGACGCCCAGCAGGATGTGTATGTGGCCGCCGGCAAGATCGTCGGCGTCGGCCAGGCCCCGGCCGACTTCGTGGCCAACAAGACCATCGACGCCACCGGCCTGATCGTGGCTCCCGGCCTGGTGGACCTGTCGGCCCGCCTGCGCGAGCCCGGCTACGAATACAAGGCCACGCTGGAATCCGAAATGCAGGCCGCCATCCAGGGCGGCGTGACCAGCCTGGTCTGCCCGCCCGATACCGATCCGGTGCTGGACGAACCCGGCCTGGTGGAAATGCTCAAGCACCGCGCCCGTTCGCTGAACCAGGCCCACGTCTATCCGCTGGGCGCGCTCACCGCCGGCCTCAAAGGAAAAGCGCTGACCGAAATGGCCGAGCTGACCGAAGCCGGCTGCATCGGCTTCTCGCAAGCCGAAGAGCCGATCACCGATACCACCGTGCTGCTGTCGGCCCTGCAATACGCCAAGACCTTCAACTACACCGTCTGGCTGCGCCCGCAGGACCCGCACCTGGGCCGCACCGGCATCGCCCACAGCGGCCCGGCCGCTTCGCGCCTGGGTTTGTCGGGCGTGCCGGTGATGTCGGAGACCATTGCGCTCTATACCCTGTTCGAACTGATGCGCGCCACCGGTGCCCGCGTCCACCTGTGCCGCATGTCCTCGGCCGCCGGTCTGGAGCTGGTGCGCCAGGCCAAGAGCGAAGGCCTGCCGGTGACCTGCGATGTGGGTGTGCACCACATCCACCTGTGCGACCTGGATATCGGCTTCTTCGATTCCAATGCCCGCATGACGCCGCCGCTGCGCTCGCAGCGCGACCGTGAAGCGATCCGCACGGCCTTGCTGGATGGCACCATCGATGCCGTCTGCTCGGACCACACCCCGGTCGATGACGATGAGAAGCTGCTGCCCTTCGGCGAAGCCTCGCCGGGCGCAACCGGCCTCGAACTGCTGCTGTCGCTGTCGCTGAAGTGGGCGCTGGAGACTGAAGGCGAGGGCAAGGAAGTGCTCTCCAAGGCGATCTCCAAAGTAACGCACCGCGCCGCCAAGGTAGCGGGCCTGAAGGCCGGCAACCTGGCCGTGGGCAGCGTGGCCGACCTGTGCCTGTTTGATCCCAACACCTTGTGGAAGGTGCAGGGCTCGGCGCTGGCCAGCCAGGGCAAGCACACCCCGTTCCTGGGCTATGAGCTGCCGGGCGTGGTCAAGGCGACCATCGTCTCGGGGCATATTGCCTTCGAGCGCTGAAAACCTGTCGCTTGATTTTCAGCTTGATTTCTTCTTGATTGATGGTTGACTGCGGGCAACTTCGATCTTGAATTTCGATCAAGCCGTTTTTCGTCACGACGATTCGATCACGACCTCATCAAGACCCGAATACGCCATGTTCGTTTTCCGTTTGTTGCGCCTGATCGCGCATCTCTTCAAGGGCATGGCGGTCTGTGCCTTCCTGTTCCCGTTCACCTCCGAGAAGGGGCGGGAGGCGCACATCCGGCGCTGGTCGCGCAAGCTGCTGCGCATCTGCGGCATCGCCATCAAGATCGACAGCCCGCTGCCGATTCCGCGTTCGTTGCTGGTGTCCAATCACGTGAGCTGGCTGGACATCTTCGTGGTCAACTCGCTGCAGCCCTGCCGTTTCGTGGCCAAGTCGGAAATCCGCAGCTGGCCGCTGATCGGCTGGCTGTGCGCCAAGACCGGCACCATCTTCATTTCGCGCGGCAAGGCCAGCGACGTGCGGCGCATTTTCAAAGGCCTGGTGGAAAGCATCGAGAAGGACGAGCACGTCGCCTTCTTTCCTGAAGGCACGACGGCCGCGCAGGGCACGCTGCTGCCTTTCCACGCCAACCTGTTCGAGGCCGCCATCGATGCCAAAGCCCCGGTGCAGCCGTATGCGTTGCGTTATGTGGATGGCGAGGGCCGGCTGCATGCGGCGGCTGATTTCATCGGGGACATGTCCATCGCCGAGAGCATCATGAGCATCCTCAAGTCCAAGGGGATGACGGCCGAACTGAAGCAATTGCCCCTGATCAGCACGGAAGGCGCGCACCGCCGCGACCTCGCGCGCACCGCGCGTGAAGTCATTGCCACCGGACTGGGATACTCGCTGGAATCGCTCAGCCCGGCCGCCGCGCCTGCGGACACTGCACCTGGAACAGCGCCCGATCCTCAAGTCGCACCGCACTGAGCTTGCCGCCCCAGACACATCCCGTGTCGAGGGCGATCAGCTTGGGGCGCATCACCAATCCCAGCGTGGACCAGTGACCGAAGACCACGGTCACGTCTTCGGTCCTCCGCCCTGGTACCTCGAACCAGGGCATCAGTCCTTCCGGCGCTGCCGCCGCGCCTTCCTTCACCGCAAAATCCATCGTCCCGTCCGCCTGGCAGAAGCGCAGGCGGGTGAAGGCATTGATGATGCAGCGCAGGCGCTCGTGGCCGGCCAGGTCTTCGCTCCAGCGGTCGGGCTGATTGCCGTACATGTGGCGCAGGAAGTCCATCCACTGGTCGCTGCGCAGCATGGTTTCCACCTCGTTGGCCAGCGCCAGGGCTTGTTGCAGGTCCCATTGGGGCAGCACGCCGGCATGCACGATCAGGTGGCCTTGTTCGTGGATGGCCAGGGGACGGTGGCGCAGCCAGTCGATAAGCTCCTCACGGTCGGGGGCGTTGAGGATATCGTCGAGGGTGTCGTCACGGTGCGCCGGGCGGATGCCGCAGGCCACGGCCAGCAGGTGCAGGTCATGGTTGCCCAGGACGGACCGGGCGCGCTCGCCCATCTGCATCACGGTGCGCAGGGTGTGAAGGGATTGGGGGCCGCGGTTGATGAGGTCGCCGGCGAAGATCAGTGAAGGGGTGGTGTCCGGGAGGCTGGCCAGCAACTGTTCCAGGGACCCGGCACAACCCTGCAGGTCGCCGATCGCATAGATAGGGGAAGAAGAATGCATATGAAGTAAAAAGCTGGCTGTGCCTGCAAGAATGGGCAAGGAAATGTTAGCGGCTGTCATACATAAAAGTTATCATACGACGGCATTTGCACGGTTGTGCCTATTTTGATCATGAAACGTTTCTTTGACATTTTTGTTGCTGTGGCGGCCTGCCTGGTGCTGGCACTACCAATGTTGCTGGTGGCCATCCTGGTCAAGCTGACCTCGCGCGGACCGGTCCTGTACTGGTCGGATCGGGTAGGGCAGGATAACCGGATCTTCAGCATGCCCAAATTCCGGTCGATGAAAACGGGAACCCCGGCGGTGGCGACGCATCTGTTGGCCGATTCCGGCTCACACCTGACGCCCATCGGCGGGTTGCTGCGCAAGACCAGCCTGGATGAGCTGCCGCAACTGTGGAGCATAGTGCGGGGCGACATGTCGCTGGTCGGTCCCCGGCCGGCGCTTTACAATCAGCATGATCTCATCGCGTTGCGCAGTGAACGCGGCGTGCACAGGCTCAAGCCGGGCCTGACGGGCTGGGCACAGGTGAATGGGCGCGATGAACTGCCGATTCCCGTCAAGGTCCAGTTCGACGAGCAATACCTGAGACAGCAGTCCTTCTTCTTCGACCTGCGCATCCTCTGGATGACGGTGGCCAAAGTGCTCGGACGGGATGGTATTTCTCACTGAACATCTTGCAAGGAACCAATAAAAATGAAGGATTGGCAGTCATGAGACGCCATGTGCTGGATTTGCCGCGGTTGAACAAGCAGGCCATCGTTGCCACCATCGATGTCCTGATCTCCTTGCTGGCGACCTGGATCGCCTTTTCCCTGCGCCTGGACAGCTTGCACTGGCCGCAGGGTTACCAGTGGCATGTCTACCAGATTGCTCCGGTACTGATGTTGCCCATCTTCGTGCGCATGGGTCTGTACCGCTCGGTGTTCCGCTACACCGGGATTGCCGCGATCGTGACCATCGCCAAGGCGGTCGCACTCTACGGACTGCTGCTGTTTACCTTGCTGGTGTGGCTGGCCTTGCCGGGCGTTCCGCGTTCGCTCGGCGTCCTGCAGCCGCTGCTGCTGCTGGTGATGGTGGGCGGAAGCCGCGCCTTTGCCCGGCTGTGGCTGAGCCAGGTCGATTCCAAGCGCAAGCATCTGCGGCAGTCGCGTTTGCTGGTCTACGGTGCCGGCCAGGTGGGCGCGCAGATTGCCGAAGCCATGGAGCGGCAGCACCAGCTGGTGCTGTTCGGTTTCCTGGAAGACAACCGCGAACTCTATGGCAAGACCATCAACGGCCGCCGCGTCTATCCCGCCAGCGAGGCCGAGCGTCTGATCGAGACCTTTGCCATCACCGATATCCTGCTCGCGCTGCCCTCCATCAGCCGGGCCCGGCGCAAGGAAATCATCGAGAAGTTGCGGCCGTTCCACGTGCATATACGCTCGGTACCGGATCTGGCAGACCTGGCGCAAGGAAAAGTGGCCATCACCGATGCCCATGAACTGGATATCCTCGATTTGCTGGGGCGCGAGCCGGTGCTGCCCAATCCCGCGCTGGTAGGCCGCAACGTCACCAACAAGGTGGTGCTGGTCACCGGGGCCGGCGGCAGCATCGGCAGTGAGCTGTGCCGCCAGATCCTCAGCTCGCGGCCCTCCAAGCTGCTGCTGTTCGAGCAGAATGAATACAACCTCTACACGATTCACCGCGATCTGCAGCAGCGGCAGGCCAGCGTCTCGCCCGGCACTGAACTGATCCCGCTGCTGGGCGACGTCTGCCACTTCGACCGCATCAGCCAGGTCTGCCGTACCTGGCAACCGCGCACGATCTACCACGCCGCGGCCTACAAGCACGTGCCGCTGGTTGAACACAATCCCGTCGAGGGCGTGACCAACAACGTCTTCGGGACCTATTGCGTGGCGCGGGCTGCGATTGAAAACCAGGTCAGCGACTATGTGCTCATCAGCACCGACAAGGCGGTGCGCCCGACCAACATCATGGGGGCCAGCAAGCGCATGGCGGAAATGGTCTTGCAGTCGCTCTCCGATGTCGAGGTGGTGCCGCGTTTCCTCGGGCAGGAAGCCAATGGCACCGGGACACGCAATCTGACGCGTTTTTCGATGGTGCGTTTCGGCAATGTGCTGGGCTCCTCCGGCTCGGTGGTGCCGCTGTTCCGCGAGCAGATCAAGGCAGGCGGTCCGATCACGCTCACCGATCCCGAGGTGACCCGCTACTTCATGCTCATTCCGGAGGCCGTGCAACTGGTCCTCCAGGCCGGTGCGATGACCGAAGGCGGTGACGTGTTCGTGCTCGACATGGGCGAGCCGGTCCGCATCCTTGATCTGGCGCGACGCATGGTGGAGTTGTCCGGTCTGTCGGTGCGCGACGAGCACAATCCGGACGGCGACATCGAAATCCAGACGGTCGGACTGCGCCCGGGTGAGAAGCTGTATGAAGAATTGCTCATCGGCGAACAGCCGGCGCCGACTGCGCATCCGCGCATCATGACCGCGCATGAAGATTTCATTCCGTGGGACCGTCTGGCCGAGGAACTGCGTCATCTCCATGACGCGCTGCAGGCCAATGACATCGGAGCCATCCGCGCGCTGCTGCACAAGCTGGTCAGCGGCTACCAGCCGGCAGCCGAGATCGTTGACTGGGCCTTTGTCGAGAAGCGCCGCCAGGCCGCGCAGCGACAGGAGAGCCCGCGTCTTGAGGTGGTCAGCAAATCATGATGGCTCGCTCTGAATCCGTATTCCCTCCAACCCGTATCCGTACTTGAGGACCTGATTTCCATGATCTCCAATTCCATTTTCAAAGCCTACGACATCCGCGGCATCATCGACAAAACCCTGGACGACCAGGTCGCCTTCCAGATCGGCCAGGCCTTCGGTGCCGCCGCCCTGGCCAAGGGCCAGAAGAAGGTCGTGATCGGGCGCGATGGCCGGCTCTCCGGTCCCTCGCTGTCGGCCGCGCTGGCCAAGGGTTTGCAGGCGGTCGGGGTGGACGTGATCGATCTCGGCATGGTCGCTACGCCGATGGTCTATTTCGGTACCCACGTGCTGGACACGCAGTCCGGCATCATGGTCACCGGCAGCCACAATCCGCCGGACTACAACGGTTTCAAGATGGTGCTGGCCGGTGAAGCCATCCACGGCGAGACCATCCAGGGCCTGTACCAGGCCATCGTCAAGGGCGAATTCCCGCAGGGTGCCGGCAACTACAGCACGCACGACATCAAGGCAGCCTACATCGCCCGCATGATTTCGGACGTCAAGCTGGCCCGTCCCCTGAAGATCGCCGTGGACTGCGGCAACGGCGTGGCCGGTGCCTTTGCCGGTGAAATCTATCGCGCGCTGGGCTGTGAAGTCACCGAGCTGTTCTGCGAAGTGGATGGCAATTTCCCCAACCACCACCCCGATCCGGCTCATCCGGAAAACCTGCAGGACCTGATCCGCTGCCTGCAGGAAACCGACAACGAACTCGGCCTGGCCTTCGATGGCGACGGTGACCGCCTCGGCCTGGTGACCAAGGATGGCCAGATCATCTACCCGGACCGCCAGCTGATGCTCTTCGCCGAAGACGTGCTGACCCGCAACCCGGGCAAGGAAATCCTGTACGACGTCAAGTGCACCCGCCACCTGGCTCCCTGGATCACCGCACGCGGCGGCCAGCCGCTGATGTGGAAGACCGGCCACTCGCTGGTCAAGGCCAAGCTGCGCGAAACCGGCGCCCCGCTGGGCGGCGAGATGAGCGGCCACATCTTCTTCAAGGACCGCTGGTTCGGCTTCGACGACGGCCTCTACGCCGGCGTGCGCATGCTGGAACTGATGGCCCGCCAGAGCGATCCGTCGGCCGTGCTCAACGCCCTGCCGCAATCGGTCAGTACCCCGGAACTGCAACTGAAGCTGCAGGAAGGCGAGAACTTCGCGCTCATCGGCAAGTTGCAAAGCGATGCCAGGTTCGAGGGTGCCCAGGACATCATCACCATCGACGGCCTGCGCGTGGAGTACGCCGACGGCTTCGGCCTGGCCCGTTCCTCCAACACCACGCCGGTGGTGGTGCTGCGTTTCGAGGCCGAGACGCCGCAAGCGCTGGAGCGCATCCAGGGTGAGTTCCGCAAGGTCATCCTGGCCGCGCGTCCTGATGTGACACTGCCGTTCTGATGGGCCGATGAGGTAAGATGCTGGCCCACCAATAAAGTCACGCCAACGTGGGTCAGCCTTGAACATTCTTATCGTCCGTGTCTCCTCGCTGGGAGACGTCGTCCACAACATGCCGATGGTGGCGGACATCCATCGTCATTTCCCCGCGGCCCAGATCGACTGGGTGGTCGAAGAGGGCTACACCAGTCTGGTCGGCCTCAATCCCCACGTCCGCAAGATCATCCCCATCGCCCTGCGGCGCTGGCGCAAGACCCTGTTCTCGGCGGCCACGCGCGCCGAGATCGGGGCATTCCGGCGGGAGCTGCAGGCCGAGCGCTATGATCTCGTGTTCGATACCCAGGGCCTGCTCAAGACCAGCGTCGTGATGCGCATGGCGCGCCTGGCACCGCAGGGCCGCCGCATCGGCCTGGCCAATGCGACCGAAGGGTCGGGATATGAACCAATCTCCCGCATTTTCCATGACCAGAGCATCCCGGTCGGCCTGCGCACGCATGCCGTCACCCGCGCCAGGCTGGTCGCGGCGGCTGCGCTGGGCTATCAGCTGGAAGGTCAGCCCGACTTTGCCCTGCAGCCGCCAGAGCCGGCGCGCTGGGCCTGGATGCCGGAGCAGCCGTATGTCGTTTTCTTCCACGGTACCGCCCGCGCCGCCAAGCAGTGGCCGCAGGCGCAGTGGATCAAGCTGGGCCAGGCCCTGGCCGAGCGCGGATTGCAGATCCTGCTGCCCTGGGGCAGTGCCCGCGAGCAGGAGGCGGCACGCCAGCTGGCGGCCGGCATTCCCGGTGCCACCGTGCTGCCGGCGCTGCCGATGATGCAGGCGGTGGCCCTGGTGCAGCAGGCGCGGCTGGTGGTCGGACTCGACACCGGCCTGACCCACATCGCCGCCGCCTACGGCAAGCCGACGATTGAACTCTACTGTGACTCGCCGCGCTGGAAGACCGAGGGCAACTGGTCGCCGGCGATCATCAACCTGGGCGATCTGGGCGCGCCGCCGTCCGAAGAGGATGTGTTGAAGGCTGCGCTGGGCCTGCTGGCCTGAGTTTGATTGTCCCTTGGGGCGGACTTGGGTATGCGTTGAAGCAGATCAAACGCCCCGTTCAAAGCATCAACTTTGCGTGACAAGCCGCATCCGGCCTGCTTTCCAGGCGTGCCAGAGCCGCCGGGTTGGCCACACGGGCAGAGCGCTTGCGGGCATAATACGCGCCATGGAATCGCAAATTATCGAGATTGGCCTGACCGAATGGCAGGTCGAGTATCCCAATCAGGACTGGATCACTGCGCTGGAAGCCGGCAAGGTGCTGTACTTCCCGCAGCTGGCTTTCCAGTTGATGGACTCCGAGCGCAAGCTGCTGGATCCGGGCGTGCGCGCGCCCAAGTCGCGCAACATCAGTCTGGACGCACGCGGACACATCAAGGGTGCCGCCGGCGGCACCGAGCAGCAGCTGGCCTTGGCCGCGATGATTGGTCGCTTCCGCGAGCAGTCGTTGTCGCTGGTGCATACCTTGTTGCCCAAATACCGCGATGCCTTGCGCATTGCCCCGACCAGCTACCGCCCGATGCAGGTGGAGACGCGGGCCCAGTCGTGGCGTGCCGATGATCGCCGCATGCACGTGGACGCTTTTCCTTCGCGGCCCAATTACGGCGAACGCATCCTGCGCGTCTTTACCAATGTGAATCCCGATGGCGTGCCGCGCGTCTGGCGCGTGGGCGAGCCTTTCGAGACCGTGGCGCAGCGCTTTTTGCCGCGTGCCAAACCTTATGTGCGCTGGCAGGCCAGCGTGCTCAAGGCGCTGCATGTGACCAAGTCCTTCCGTAGCGAATACGATCACCTCATGCTGCAATTGCATGACGGCATGAAGGGCGACATGCAGTACCAGCAGGATGCCCAGCAGGTCACCATGCCCTTTGCCGCCGGCTCCGTCTGGATCTGCTTCTCGGACCAGGCCTCGCACGCGGTCATGTCGGGCCAGTACATGATGGAACAGACCCTGCACCTGGCACCGGACCAGCAATATGATCCGCAATCCAGTCCGCTGGCCATTCTGACGCGCCTGGTCGGCCATCCCCTGGTCTGAGATGCGGCTGCTGTATTCACTTGTCTGGTGGCTGGTGCTGCCGTTGGTACTGCTGCGCCTGTGGCGGCGCGGCCGCAAGGAACCGGGCTACCGGGCGCATGTGGGCGAACGCCTGGGCTTCTATTCGCAAGAGGCGCGCCTGTCTGATCCACAGGCGCGTTTCATCTGGGTGCATGCCGTCTCGGTTGGCGAGACCCGTGCCGCCGAGCCGCTCATCGACGCCTTGTTGCAGCAATATCCGCAGCATTCCATTCTGCTCACCTGCATGACCGCCACCGGCCGCGAGACGGGGACTCAGATCTATGGCAAGCACGGTGCGCGCGTGGTGCAGAGCTTTCTGCCGTACGACACGGGATGGATGTGCGCGCGTTTCCTGCGCCACTTCCGGCCTGTGCTGTGCGTGCTGATGGAGACCGAAGTCTGGCCCAACCTGATCAGGCAATGTCGCCGGCACCAGGTGCCGGTGATGCTGGCCAACGCCCGCCTGTCGGAACGTTCACTACGGCGCGGCCAACGCTTTGCCGCGCTGCTGCGTCCGGCGGCCGAGGCGATCGATGTGGTCGCGGCCCAGTCGCCGGCCGACGCTGAGCGCCTGCGTGCCTTCGGGGCGCGGCACGTCGAAGTGACCGGCAGCCTCAAGTTCGACGTGCAGCCGCCGGCCGAGATGGTCGAACGCGGTCTGGCATGGAAGCGTGCCATCGGGGAGCGCAAGATCCTGCTCTGTGCCAGCACGCGCGAGGGCGAGGAAGCCTTGATTCTGGATGCGCTGGCCAGGCTGGGGAAGACCGGCTGGCTGACGGTGATCGTGCCGCGCCACCCGCAGCGTTTTGCTGAGGTGGCCGGGATGATACAGGCACAGGGTTTGCGCCTGCGCCGGCGTGACGCGCTGGGGCAGGGCGGTGACTGGGATCAGGTGGATGTCGTGCTGGGCGATTCCATGGGCGAAATGTTCGCCTATTACGCCTTGTGTGATGTGGCCTTCATTGGCGGCAGTCTGTTGCCGCTGGGGGGGCAGAACCTGATTGAGGCGCTGGCGCTGGGCAAGCCGGTGCTGGTCGGCGAGCACACCTTCAATTTCCTCAGTATCACCGACCAGGCCATCGAGGCCGGTGCGGCTTGCCGCATCTCTTCAACCGAACAATTGTGGGACATGACGAGCGCGCTGTTTGCCGATCCGGATCGGATCGCTGCCATGACGCTTGCGGCGCATGGCTTCGCCGGCGCGCATCAGGGCGCCTCGCATAAAACAACAGAACTGCTGGCACCCCTGTTGGCAAGATGAGCGCGTGAAGTCCGTTTCAGAACTCGTAACTTTACGAGGCGCAAGGAGTTGTTGCTTTCGGGAACGCCTGTCAAGCGGCCAATCTCGCAATTGGTCACCAGTTCTGAGATAATTCCCGGTCGTTGGCTTTTGGAGTTGTCTTAAATGCAACTTAACGAGTCCATTGCTATTTGCCGTAAATTTATCAGGGTCGTGAAATGATTTTTGTCACCGGGGGGGCGGGCTTTATCGGTTCCAATTTCGTGTTGGAATGGCTGAAGTCCAATGACGAGTCTGTCGTCAATTTCGACAAGCTGACATATGCAGGCAATCTTGAAAATCTCAAGAGCCTGGGGGATGATCCCCGCCATATTTTCGTCCAAGGTGACATCTGCGATCAGGATCAGGTGCAGGCGCTGTTCCTGCAGTACCGTCCGCGCGCCATCCTGCACTTCGCCGCCGAAAGCCATGTGGATCGTTCCATCCATGGTCCGGGCGAGTTCATTCGCACCAACATCAACGGTACCTTCTCCCTGCTGGAGGCAGCCCGTGCCTACTGGAACGGGCTGGACGGACAGGAAAAATCCGATTTCCGTTTCCTGCACGTGTCCACCGATGAAGTCTACGGCTCGCTCAGCCCTGAGGATCCGGCCTTCACCGAGACCACGCCCTACGCGCCCAACAGCCCTTATTCGGCCTCGAAGGCGGCTTCCGACCACCTGGTACGCTCGTATCATCACACCTACGGTTTGCCGACCCTGGTGACCAATTGCTCCAACAATTACGGTCCGTATCACTTCCCCGAGAAGCTGATTCCCCTGGTCATTTCCAATGCCCTGGCGGGGCAGTCGCTGCCCATCTACGGTGACGGCATGCAAGTGCGAGACTGGCTGTACGTGACTGATCACTGCGCGGCCATCCGCCGCGTGCTGGAGGCCGGTCGTCCCGGGCAGGAATACAACGTCGGCGGCAACAATGAAAAGGCCAACCTGGACGTGGTCAAGGTCTTGTGCGGCCTGCTGGATGAGCTTTCGCCCAAGGCCAGCGGCAAGTATTTTGATCAGGCCGTGTTCGTGGCAGACCGTCCCGGCCATGACCGTCGCTACGCCATCAACGCCGCCAAGATCGCCGGCGAACTGGGCTGGACCCCGGCCGAGACCTTCGAGACCGGCATGCGCAAGACGGTCGAGTGGTATCTGGCCAATCAGGACTGGGTAGCCAACGTGCGTTCGGGCGAATACCGCAAGTGGATCGAAGGCAATTACCATGGCCGTGAGCAAATCGCCGGAGCACAATAATGAGCACAGCTACCCAATCGGCAAGCACCAAGAAGGGCATCATCCTCGCGGGAGGCTCGGGCACGCGCCTGTACCCCGTCACCACGGTGGTGTCCAAGCAACTGCTGCCGGTCTATGACAAGCCCATGATCTATTACCCGCTGAGCACGCTGATGCTGGCGGGGATTCGCGATATCCTCATCATCTCGACACCGCAGGACCTGCCGCGTTTCCGCGACCTGCTCGGTGACGGCAGCAAGTGGGGCCTGTCGCTGAACTACGCGGTGCAGCCTACACCGGATGGTCTGGCACAAGCCTTCATCATCGGCCGCGACTTCATCAACGGCGAGAACTCGGCACTGATTCTGGGTGACAACATCTATCACGGCGAGGATTTCGAGCGCAACCTCAAGCACGCTGCGGCGCGCGAGAGTGGTGCGACCGTCTTCGCCTATCATGTCAATGATCCCGAGCGTTATGGCGTGGTCGAGTTCGACGCTCAGCGGCGCGCGGTCAGCATCGAAGAAAAGCCGGCCGCACCGCGTTCCAACTACGCCGTGACCGGGCTGTATTTCTACGACAAGCAGGTGTGTGACATCGCGGCATCGATCAAGCCCTCCGCCCGCGGCGAGCTGGAAATTACCGACGTCAACCGTGCCTACCTTGAAGCAGGTACCCTGAATGTGGAACTGATGGGGCGCGGCATGGCATGGCTCGATACCGGTACGCAGGATTCCTTGCTTGAGGCCGGGCAATTCATCGCCACCCTCGAACACCGTCAGGGACTGAAGGTGGCCTGCCCGGAGGAAATCGCTTTCCGCAAGGGCTACATCGACGCCGAAATGCTTGAGCGCCAGGCCGAGGTTCTCAAGAAGAACGCCTACGGACAGTATCTGTTCAGACTGTTGCGCGGAGATATCGTCTAGTCCACGCCCATCGGACATCAGCCATGCGGATCCCGATGGGGTCCGTTTTGATTTTTCCCTAGCCCATTGACGCAGCATGCAAATCCAGACGACAGACCTGCCCGGAGTAGTGATCATCGAACCCAAGGTGTTTGGCGATGACCGCGGGTTTTTCTATGAAAGCTTCAATGAGCAGCGCTTCGCAGAAGCGACTGGTCAGCGCGTCAACTTCGTGCAAGACAATCATTCGCTCTCGGCACGCAATGTCCTGCGCGGGCTGCACTATCAGATCCAGCAGGCGCAGGGCAAGCTGGTGCGCGTGATCATGGGCGAGGTGTATGACGTCGCCGTGGACATCCGCAAGAGTTCGCCGCATTTCGGGCGCTGGACCGCCGTGCGGCTGTCGGCCGAAAACCGCCGCCAGCTGTGGATTCCGCCGGGCTTTGCCCATGGTTTCGTGGTCACCACCGACTACGCTGAATTCCTCTACAAGACCACCGATTACTGGGCGCCCCAGCATGAGCGCTGCATTCGCTGGGATGATCCGGCGCTGGGCATCGACTGGCCGCTGGATGGCGAGCCCGTGTTGTCGGCGAAGGACGCGGTCGGCGCATTGCTGGCCGATGCGGAGGTATTTGAATGAAGATTCTGGTGACCGGCAAGAACGGTCAGCTTGGCAGTGAACTGGTCCGTGCGTTTCGTGGCGTGGCCGAGGTCGCGGCGTTTGATCGTCAGACGCTGGACCTGGCCGATATCGGGCAGTTGCGCAGTCTGATTCGCGCGCAAGCCCCCGATGTGATCATCAATGCCGCGGCCTACACCGCGGTGGATCGCGCCGAGACCGAGCAGGCGGCGGCGCACGCGATCAATGCGCAGGCACCTGCCGTCATGGCCGAAGAGGCCAGCGCTCTGGGGGCGGCACTGATTCATTATTCCACCGACTACGTCTTCGACGGACGCAAGGCCGGGCCATACCTCGAAACCGATCCGACGGATCCGCAGAGCGTCTACGGCAAGACCAAGCTGGCGGGCGAGCAGGCCATCGCCGCGGCTAGCGACAAGTTCTGGATCTGGCGGACCAGCTGGGTCTATGGCGTGCATGGCGGAAACTTCCTCAAGACCATGCTGCGTCTTGCCAGCGAGCGCACCAGCCTGCGTGTCGTGGCGGACCAGTTCGGTGCGCCGACCTTCGCCCGCGCAATCGCTGAAGCTACCCGCGATGCCTTGATGGCAGGTGGCAACGCCGGCACGCCCGCGCGCGTGGCCGATACGGCCGGCATTTACCATTTCACCGGCGGAGGCCGGACCAACTGGCACGGCTACGCTCAATACGTCATCGAGCGTGCAGCCGAAGCCGGGCAGCCCTTGAACATCAAGGCAGCCGACATCGAGGCCATCCCTGCGTCGGCTTATCCGGTACCGGCACCGCGCCCGTCCAATTCCTGCCTGTCGCTGGAAAAATTTACGCAGACCTTCGGCCTGCCCATCGCTGCCTGGCAGGATGACGTCGATCGCTGCCTGGCAGAATTGTTAGCGCACCATGATCAAGCATAAGAGTACGCCCCTCTCGATGTTGTCCGGACTGTGGAACCATCGCGTCCTGATGCTGGAGCTGGCGCGTCGCGAGGCCATCGGCCGCTACAAGGGTTCCTTGCTGGGCGTCTTCTGGAGTCTCGTGACGCCCTTGTTCATGTTGACCATCTACACGCTGGTGTTCAGCCATGTCTTCAAAGCGAAGTGGGGCGGGACCGGCGACGAGTCGCAATCGCAATTCGCCATCGTGCTGTTTGCCGGGCTGATCGTCTTCAATTTCTTTTCGGAATGCATCGGCAAGGCGCCCAGCCTGGTGCTCAACAACGTCAACTTCGTCAAGAAAGTGGTGTTCCCGCTGGAGATCCTGCCTTGCGTCAATCTCCTGTCGGCACTGTTTCATGCAGCAGTCAGCCTGCTGGTCCTGGTCTGTTTCGAATGGGCTGTGGCGGGCCATGTGCCGGTGGCGGCGCTGTACATACCGCTGGTGCTGCTGCCCCTGGCCATGCTGATTGCCGGTGCGAGCTGGCTGCTGGCGGCCACCGGTGTCTATCTGCGTGACATTGGCCAGACCATCGGCATCTTCCTGACGGGCCTGATGTTCCTGTCGCCGATCTTCTTTCCCACCTCCGCATTGCCGGAGCAGTGGCGTTCGCTGGCGCGGCTGAATCCGCTGGCGATTCCCATCGAGCAAGCGCGCCAGGTGCTGATCTACGGCCATGCGCCCGACTGGCGCGAATGGCTGGTGTATGCGGCCGTCGCCGCAGTGACGGCCTGGTTCGGTTATTTCTGTTTTCAAAAGGCCAGAAAGGGTTTCGCGGATGTCCTCTGATATTGCGATCCGCGTCTCCGGTGTCAGCAAGAGCTTCAACACCTACGAGCGTCCTGCCGATCGGCTCACCCAGGCGGTACTGGCGGGCCTGGCCAGAATCGTGCCGGTGCCGGGCTTGCGGCAACGCCTGGGCCAGCGCGCGCATCAGCTGGCGCGCAAGCACCATGCGCTGTCCGATATCTCGCTGGAAATTCGCAAGGGCGAAACGGTAGGCATCATCGGCCGCAACGGCTCGGGCAAGAGCACCCTGCTGCAGATCATCTGCGGCACGCTCAATCCGAGCGCCGGATCGGTCGAGGTCAAGGGGCGCGTGGCAGCCTTGCTGGAGCTGGGGTCCGGTTTCAATCCGGAATACAGCGGACGCGAAAATGTCTTCATGAACGGACAGCTGCTGGGGCTTACGCGCCAGCAGATCGAAGCCCGCTTCAAGGACATCGAGGCGTTTGCCGATATCGGCGATTTCATGGACCAGCCGGTCAAGGCCTACTCCAGCGGCATGTATGTGCGCCTGGCCTTTGCCGTGATCGCCCACGTCGATGCCGACATCCTCGTCATCGATGAAGCGCTGGCTGTAGGCGATGCCTTCTTCACCCAGAAATGCATGCGCTTCCTGCGCGGTTTCATGAAGACCGGTACGGTGCTGTTCGTCAGCCATGACACCGCCTCGATCAAGAACCTGTGCACGCATGCCGTCTGGATCGACCGCGGTCACATGCGCTCGGCAGGCGAGCCACGCCATGTCTGCGATCTGTACCTGCAGGAATTCTATGAGGCTCAGCAGGGCAAGAGCGCCGTCGCCAAAGTGGCGCGGTCCAGCATTCGCGCTGAAGGTCCGAGCGTGGATGTGCGGCGTGACAAGATCAATGCCAGCAACCTGCGCAATGACCTGCAGGTCTTCACCTTCGATCCGGAGGCCGCAGCCCTGGGCAGCGGCGGTGCCGCCATTACCGATGTGAGTTTCGTCGGTGAGGATGGCGAGCGTCTGAACTGGGTGGTGGGCGGCGAGGCGGTGACGCTCGCCATCAGCATCACGGCTGTCGATTCCTTGCGCTCGCCGATCGTCGGTTTCTTCGTCAAGGACAAGCTGGGACAGACGCTGTTTGGGGAAAACACCTATCTCAGCTATGAGTCCGACCCGGTACCGTGCGCGGCGGGTGAGCAACTGCAGGCGCGCTTCGAGTTTCGCATGCCGATCTTGCCCAATGGCCAGTATTCGATCAACGTCGCCGTGGCCGAGGGCACGCAGGACGAGCATGTACAATTGCACTGGATTCATGACGCCCTGATTTTCAAGTCCGAGTCCAGCAGTGTTTCCAGCGGACTGGTGGGCATACCCATGCAGGCCATCGTGCTGGAGCCGGCCTGACCATGCGCGCCTCAGCCCTCCTGCGCAATGCCGCATCCCTTTCTTCAAACCATGGCCATCCCGTTGCAATTG
>NZ_DBIC01000328.1:0-18636 GCF_002296545.1 Herbaspirillum sp. UBA812
CTCGCGCTGGCCACGGCCGACGGGCACCATGGAGTCGATCGACTTCAGGCCGGTCTGCATCGGTTGCGACACGGACTGACGCGCGATCACGCCCGGGGCGATCTTTTCGATCGGGGCGGTCAGCTTGGCGTTGATCGGACCCTTGCCGTCGATCGGCTGGCCCAGTGCGTTGACCACACGGCCCTTCAGTTCAGGACCGATCGGCACTTCCAGGATGCGGCCGGTGCACTTGACCAGGTCGCCTTCGGAGATGTGTTCGTATTCGCCCAGGATAACGGCGCCCACCGAGTCACGCTCCAGGTTCAGCGCCAGGCCGAAGGTGTTGCCCGGGAATTCCAGCATCTCACCTTGCATCACGTCGGACAGACCATGGATACGGCAGATACCGTCGGACACGGAAATGACCGTGCCCTGATTGCGAATCTCAGCGGTATCGCCAAGGCCTTGGATCCGGCTCTTGATCAGCTCGCTGATTTCAGATGCGTTGAGTTGCATACTAACTCCTAAAAATTGTTCTTTCGCTTAGCCAGCCAGAGGCACTTACGCGGCCAGAGCAGCTTGCAGCTGCTGCAGCTTCGCGCGCACGGAGGTATCGAACACTTCGTCGCCGACCACGACGCGCACACCGCCAATCAGGCTGCTGTCGACCGTCACGGAGGGGTTCAGCTTGCGGCCGAACTTCTTCTCCAGTGCCGAGACCACATCCTTGACCTGGGCATCGCTGAGCTCAAAGGCGCTCACGATGTTGGCATCGGCCGAACCTTCCGCCGTGTTCTTGAGCACGTGGAATTGTTCGGCGATCTGCGGCAGCAGGACCAGGCGGCCGTTGTCGACCAGCGTCTTGACGAAATTCTGCGCCTCGACGGACAGCGGGGTCTTCAGGGCAGCGGCAAACACTTCTGCCAGCTTGTCATGCGATACGGAAGGGTTCTGCGCCAGGGCCTGCACCTCGGGATGCGCCGCCACCTGGGCCATCTCGTCGACGAGATCGGACCAGGCTGCCAGGCTGCCTGCCTTGGCCACACGGAACAAGGCTTCGGCGTAAGGACGAGCGATCGTTGCGAGTTCGGCCATATTACAGCTCTGTCTTCAGTTGATTCAGCAAGTCGGCGTGAGCAGCCGCATTCACTTCGCGCTTGAGGATCTGTTCCGCGCCCTTGACGGCGAGCGTTGCGACCTGGCCGCGCAGTTCTTCACGTGCCTGGTTCACTTGCTGTTGAGCGTCGGCACGGGCAGCGGCGATGATGCGGGCAGCTTCTTCAGCGGCCGTCTTCTTGGCTTCTTCAATGATCAGCTGAGCGCGCTTTTCGGCTTCGCCGATGCGCTTCTGGCCTTCATCACGTGCCGATGCCAGTTCGCCCTGGATACGCTTTTCGGCGGCGGCCAGATCGGCCTTACCGCGGTCAGCGGCTGCCAGCCCGTCCGCAATCTTCTTGGCGCGTTCATCGAGCGCCTTAATCAACGGCGGCCACACGAATTTCATCGTGAAGCCGGCGAGGATGAAGAAGACCACGAACTGTGCAATCAATGTTGCATTTAAGTTCACGGTAATTTCCTTCTCAGAATAACGAGTGCCGGAACCAATCGTCCGGCAGATGAGAATCGGCTATGAAGCGCGAATTACTTGGCGATGAACGGATTTGCGAATGCGAACAGCATGGCGATACCAACGCCGATCAGGAAGGCCGCGTCGATCAGGCCAGCCAGCAGGAACATCTTGGTTTGCAGGGTGTTCATCAGTTCAGGCTGACGTGCGGATGCTTCGAGGTACTTACCGCCCATGATCGCGATACCGATACAAGCGCCGATAGCACCCAGGCCAATGATCAAACCGCAAGCCAGAGCAACGAAAGAGACATCAGTCATGACAATTCCTTAAGAAAAGTTAAATTAAATACAAAACCAAAAAACAAACTGAAAAACAGGTACTGCAAGCCTTGTGTTAGTGCGCTTCGTGCGCCTGGCCCAGGTAAACCAGTGTCAACATCATGAAGATGAATGCTTGGAGCAACACGATCAGGATGTGGAAAATTGCCCAGATAGAACCGGCGATCACATGGCCGATGAAGCCGAATGCGGTCGCGGTCGATCCCAGCAATGCGATCAGCAGGAACAACAGTTCGCCTGCATACATGTTGCCGAACAGTCGCATGCCCAGGGACACGGTCTTGGCGGCGAATTCGATGATGTTCAGCAGCAGGTTGAACGGAGCCAGCCAGATGCCGAAGGGTGCTGCAAACAGTTCGTGGATGAAGCCGCCTGCGCCCTTGATCTTGACGCTGTAATACAGCATCAGCGCCAGCACGCCCAGGGCGATGCCCAGGGTACCGTTGAGGTCGGCGGTCGGAACGATGCGGTGATGCATTTCACCCAGGCCGAACAGACCCAGGATGCCGGAAGCCAGATCCACCGGCAGGAAGTCCAGCGAGTTCATCAGGGCCACCCAGACGAACACGGTCAGCGCCACCGGGGCGATGAAGGTGCGGTCGCCGTGGACGATGGCCTTGGACTGGTCTTCCACCATTTCGACGACCATCTCGACGAAAGCCTGGAAGCGGCCCGGCACGCCCGAGGTTGCCTTGCGGGCAGCCAGGAACATGAAGAAGCAGGCGATCACGCCGCAGAACACGGACCAGAAGATGGTATCCACGTTCAGGACGGAGAAATCGACGATCTTGGTCTGGTGATGCGTGGAGAGGTGTCCGAGGTGGTGGACGATATATTCAGAGGCTGTCGGCGCGTGCTCTGCGGCTTCTACGGTCATGGTCGGTGTCTAAACAGTAAAATGAAATAACTCTTAAGCACCACGATGAAGCTCAGCAAAAATGCGAGCCAGTGAACACCGTGGTACAACCAAACGATCGCGCCCATGAGCGCAAAAGTCGTAGCAATCTTGATAAATTCCCCGAAGAAAAACGTCATCGGGTTGGTACCACCGGGTTTCTGCGCACTGACATGAAGTCGCAGTGCAAACAGGGCATTGGGAACGACACAGCAGACGCCTCCCAACAATGCGGACCAAAGCGCCGGAAGTCCGCCCAGCATCCCCGCCACCAGGGCAGCGATGACCGTGGTGAGGAGCTGCAAGAGAATGATGCGCAGCATATGTATCCAATATCGTGCATGCGCCGCACCCTTTACGAGCAGACGGCAGCTTAAAAGCCCGGCGATTATAAAGGTTCGTTTTCCGGTAAGTCAAACCTTTTGCAGCCAGATCAAGGGCTTATCTGGGGCACTTCGCAGCGAGTTGTGGCAAATAGGCAGCCACTTCGATTTTTTGCAGTGCAACACAAAAACGCCATTGCGCGTATTTTGTCCACTGCCCGCTATTTGCTCCCGAGGGATCTCCCCTTCTTGTCCCTTTGTTCAGATTTGTGCATCTCGCAGTGAATTTGCGGAAATGCACGCACAAAAGCCGGAAAAACGCGCCGGTTTTTGAAACAGCGCTCAATTTAATCAAAAAAGCCCGTCGACGCCAGAGAAATATCCCGCAAATTCAATGATTTACGGAAATTTTGCGGGCGCTCGCAAACGTTTACGCAAGGCGCTGACATTTTGTCAGGAAATTGGAA
The DNA here is from genome assembly GCF_002296545.1 of Herbaspirillum sp. UBA812. Taxonomy (NCBI): domain Bacteria; kingdom Pseudomonadati; phylum Pseudomonadota; class Betaproteobacteria; order Burkholderiales; family Oxalobacteraceae; genus Herbaspirillum; species Herbaspirillum sp. UBA812. Next base: position 3,573 of record NZ_DBIC01000328.1, read on the forward strand.
GAGGTCGGACGACCGGGCTCGCTTTCAGGGTGGCATGTTGCAGCACAGCGTGAGCCGGGAAAAAAAGTGAGCCCGCTCACCAGACCGGTGCAGTGGTCGGACCGTTGATGCCGTAGAAATACGGCATTGGATGAAGATCAGATCAAACCCAGGTGCAAGCCCTTGAGGGTGGCGGCCGCCCGGGTGGAGCACTGCAGTTTGCGGAAGATGCTCTCGACGTGGGTGCGCACGGTGGAGGGACTGATCTGCATGGTACGGGCGGCTTCCTTGTTGCTCTCGCCCAGGCTGATGCGGCGCAGCACCTCGACCTCGCGCTCGGAAAGCAAGCCCTTGCGGACCGGGAGCGGAACACCCTCTCCTGCCGCTGCGGCCAGCACCCAGCGCACCGCCTCCGGATCAACGCGGCCAAGGCGGGCCTGCTCCTGCAGCACCTCCCCGGCGGCCTGCGGCGCATACGCCTCGCGCCAGGGACGGCGGGCGCACAGCGCGGCCTGGACCGACGCGGCCGCCAGGAGTCGGGCTGGCAATCCCAGCATGTCGGCGTCCAGCCCCCGGAAATAACCGCTGCCATCCAGACGTTCATATAGTTGCGAGGCCAGCGCGGCCTCATGATGCAGGCCGGGAATGAGCGCGCCGGCACGGGCGGTCCAGTAGGGTGCGAGGCGAATGCGCTCCCAGTCAGCCTGACCCGGACGGCCCTCGCGCTCCCAGATCGTATTGGAAACCGAAGCGCGCCCGATGCCATGGATCAAGGCGGCCCGTGCCAGCCGTTCCTGTTGCTCCACAGGCAGGCCTGCCAGCACCGCCGCCCGCTGGACCAGCTCGCTGACGCGCCTGGAGTAGCCGGTCAACCACGGCAGCTTCAGTTCGATCAGGTCGGCCACGATGCTCAGGGGAACGGCGTGCATGGGCAGGTCCACCGGTATCGCTGCCCCATCGGCCTCCTCGTCCAGCGCCGCCAGCCAATCTGCCGCCTGCGGCAGGACGCGGCTGACCAGCTCGGCCGGATACTTGATGCCGCCGTTGCGCTGCACCGCCTCCAGGGCGAACGGGATATCGTGCGACCGTGCATGAATCTCCAGATCCCCCGCCAGGCTGGTGTAATAGACCACGGCGGGCACGGCCGCGCCCTGCAGCCGCTGCGGCACGCCGCTGCCATCGTAGTGTTCCCAGACATGGCGCAGTCCGGTCTCGACCCCGCCCGACAAACCCAGCATGCCGGCCACGTCGCCTGCCACCTCACAGTGGATGCGGGCCAGCGGCTCGACCGTCGCAAAGTTCAAGGGATGACCCTCGGGCAAGGCTTGCCGCAGCATGGCCTCGCGTCCGCCCACATCGTCACCCAGCAGGCTGGCAAAGCCCGCCGCATTGGCAGTACAGCCGGACCAGCGCAGCCAGGCCACCAGTTGCGCCTGCTGGATCAGGTCGGCCGTGGCACCGTCCAGCGTGGCAATGCGGGCGGCCAGGACCGCGGACCGGCGGGACTGGTGCGGCGGCTGGCCCATGCTGAGGTCGCCGACCAGTGCCAGAACCTGCACGGCAGTGCCGGCGGCGACCAGGTGGGCGGCGGGCAGCGCGGACGTGCCGGCGTCGGGAAGGGGGGAAGCGTCGGGAAGCATCCCGACACTGTAGCGGCAAGCATCCACCGGCCGCAATCAACTCTTCGGTTAATGGGCAGGCCGGTGGCAACCGGCCACAATCGCAGCGCCTTGCCGCACGCTGGCCGGGGTCGGTCAATTGACCGATACCGGCAGCGCAGCGTCATTTCTATACTGGCCTCACTGCAACACACCCCTAGCCCACGCACTCTTTGAACAGGAGAACACCATGAAATCCGCTTTCCCCCGCTTCAGCTTCAAGACCACTCTCGGCATGCTGGCCCTCGCCGCCGCCTTCACCGGCAGCAGCGCCATCGCCGCCGATGCCTCGGACAAGCCGTCGGTCGTGATCGTCGACGGTGCCTTTGCCGATGGCTCCGACTGGGCCAAGGTCATCCCGCTGCTGCAAGCCAAGGGCATCAAGGTCACCGCCGTGCAGAATCCGCTGACCTCGCTGGCCGACGACGTCGCCGCCGCCAAGCGCGCCATCGACAACCAGCCGGGCAAGGTGGTGCTGGTCGGCCACTCCTGGGGTGGCACCGTGATCACCGAGGCCGGCAATCATGAGAAGGTCGCCAGCCTGGTCTATGTCGCGGCCTTCGCACCGGACGCCGGCCAGGCCACGGGCGACCTCGGCAAGGACCTGCCGGTACCGCCGGGCATCGCCAAGCTGTCGGTGGACAAGGCCGGTTTCGCCAGCCTGCCGCCGGCCGCGCTGGCCGCTGATTTCGCCCAGGACGTGCCGGCCAGGCAGGCCGCCGTGATGGCCGCAACCCAAGGTCCGATCGCCATGAAGGCCTTCGGCGACAAGGTCGAGACCGCCGCCTGGAAGACTCGTCCCAGCTGGTACATCGTCAGCACCAAGGACCGCATGATCCAGCCCGCACTGGAGCGCAGCTTTGCCAAGCAGATCAACGCAAAGACGACCGAGCTGGCCGCCAGCCACGTGCCGCAGCAATCGCGTCCGGCCGAGGTGGCCAAGGTGATTCTGGAGGCCGTGGCCGCGACCCGGTAAGCCTCCCTCCTCAGCAAAGTTCGCCGCCGGCCCGCGCCGGCGGCGCATCTCTCATTCCGCCTCCTCCTCTTCCGCCGCTGCGCAACGGCGGGAATGAAAGAAGAAAGCCTGCCTGCTTCACTCTTGCCCGGCCGCCACGCCATGGTCTAATAGGGGCCTCGTCGACACCAACGCTGCTGCGCACATGCATTTGTCCGGGTGATCTCGGCGATATTCCTCTCCCGCATTCGAGGCTGCATGATGTCGAACTTCTGGCGTGACAAACGTGTTTTCATTACCGGGCACACCGGATTCAAGGGCGGCTGGCTGAGCCTGTGGCTGCACATGATGGGCGCGAAGGTCAGCGGCTATTCGTTGCCTGCACCGACCCATCCCAGCCTGTTTGAACTGGCCCGGCTGCACGACTGCGTGCAGACCACCACCGGCGATGTGCGCGACCCGGTGCATCTGTCGCAGACCATGGCAGCCGTGCAGCCTGACGTGGTGTTTCATCTTGCGGCCCAGGCGCTGGTGCGGGACTCCTATGCCAACCCTGTGGACAACTACGCGACCAATGTCATGGGCACCGTGCACGTACTGGAAGCCGTACGGCACACCCCCAGCGTGCGATCCGTGGTGGTGGTCACCAGCGACAAATGCTATGAGAACCGTGAATGGCTGTGGGGCTACCGCGAAGACGATCCCATGGGCGGCCATGATCCCTACAGCAGCAGCAAGGGCATCGCCGAACTGGTGACCTCGGCCTATCGCCGCTCCTTCTTTGGCGAGCGCGATGCGGGCCGCGCCGCACTCGCCAGCGTGCGGGCCGGCAATGTAATCGGCGGCGGCGACTTCGCCGCAGATCGCCTGATCCCCGATGTCATCCGCGCCCTGCAAGCGCAAACGCCGCTGAACATTCGCCACCCTGGCGCAATCCGTCCCTGGCAATTCGTGCTGGAACCGCTGTCAGGCTATCTGCAGATTGCCAGGCTTCTTTACGAAGAAGGCCCGCGCCATGCGGAAGCCTGGAATTTCGGCCCGGCCGATGCCGATCCCCGCAACGTCGGCCAGCTCTGCGAGAGCTTCAACCAGGCGCTTCGGCAACACGACATCGCTCCGCTGGACATCCGTGTTGAATCCCAAGCCCATGCCCCGCATGAAGCCCATCTGCTGCGGCTGGATATCTCCAAGGCGCGCCAGCGCCTGAACTGGACGCCCAAACTGGAATTGACCGTCGCGCTGCAGATGACCGCGCGCTGGTACGCCGCCTACCTGAACAACGATGACCTGCGCACCCTGACCGAAGAACAGATTGGGTTTTACCAGACTCTGACATAATCACGCTGTTGCCAACTTACCAAGAGAAGCTCACATGAACATCCTCGTCACCGGCGGTGCCGGCTACATTGGTTCCCATACCTGCGTGGAATTGCTCAAGGCAGGCCACGAAGTGATCGTCTTCGACAATTTCTGCAACAGCAGCCCGGAGTCGGTGGCGAGAGTGCAGCAGATCACCGGCCGTTCACTGGCGCTGGTCAAGGGGGACATTCGCAACCGCGATCAGCTGGAAAGCGTGCTGCGCGAGTTCAAATGCGACGCGGTCATCCATTTCGCCGGCCTGAAAGCCGTGGGCGAGTCGGTGGAAAAGCCGCTCATGTACTACGACAACAACGTGGTCGGCACCGTGCGCCTGCTGGAGGCCATGGAAGCCACGGGCGTGAAGACCATCGTCTTCTCCTCCTCGGCGACGGTCTACGGCGACCCGCAATACCTGCCGCTGACGGAATCCCATCCGCTGTCGGCCAGCAATCCGTATGGCCGCAGCAAGATCGTCATCGAAGACATGCTGCGCGATTACCATCGCGCCCATCCGGACTGGAAGATCGCCCTGCTGCGCTACTTCAACCCGGTCGGCGCGCACGAGAGCGGCATGATCGGCGAAGATCCGGGTGGCATCCCCAACAACCTGATGCCCTATGTCGCCCAAGTCGCCGTGGGCCGCCGTGAAAAACTGAGCATCTGGGGCGGCGATTATCCGACCCCGGATGGCACCGGCGTGCGCGACTTCATTCACGTGGTGGACCTGGCGACCGGCCACCTGGCCGCCCTGCAGGCACTGACCGAACCACAATGCTTCGCGGTCAATCTCGGCACCGGCAATGGCTACAGCGTGCTGGATGTGGTCAAGGCCTATGAAAAGGCCGCCGGCAAACCCATTCCCTACACCATCGCCGCACGGCGTCCGGGCGATATCGCCTCCTGCTATGCCGATCCGGCGGAAGCGCGCCGCAAGCTGGGCTGGGAAGCCAAGCTGGGACTGGACGCCATGTGCGCCGACTCGTGGCGCTGGCAGCAGAACAATCCGAACGGCTTCAAGCCCTGAGCCATGAAATCCATGCGCATCCTGCTTACCGGCAGCAGCGGCCAGGTCGGCAGTGAATTCCTGCGCCGCCTGCGTGCCATGCCGGCCGGCCTCGACGTCATCGCGCCCGTGCGCGGGCAACTCGACCTCACCGATGCGGATGCGCTGCGCACGGCGGTACGCGAAGCCCGGCCCGATCTGATCATCAACCCGGCCGCCTATACGGCGGTGGTCAAGGCCGAGTCCGAACCGGAGCTGGCGCGTCGCATCAACACCGACGCGCCCGCCCTCCTGGCGCAGGAGGCCGCGCGGCTGGGGGCTGCCCTGATCCACTTCTCCACCGATTACGTGTTCGACGGACAGCACCCCGGTGCCTATACGGAAGACATGCCGACCCATCCGCTGAATGTCTACGGTGCCAGCAAGCGTGACGGCGAACTGGCCATCGCCGCCAGCGGCGCAGCCCACTGGATCTTGCGGACCAGCTGGGTCTACAACCGTACGGGCAACAATTTCATGAAGACGGCCATTCGCCTGGCCCAGCAGAAGGAAAGCTATACGATCGTCGGCGACCAGTTCGGGGCACCGACCTGGGCCTCCACCATTGCGGCGGTCTGCTGCCGCATGCTGGCCGGGGCCGAAGGCGGGCGCGAGAAAGTTGCGGCCACCAGCGGCATCTATCACCTCACCGCGCAGGGTGCCACGTCGTGGCATGGCTATGCGCAACTGGTGGCGCGCGAGCTGATGGCGCGTGGCGTCCCGGTCAGGCTCAAGGGACTGGACCAGATCACCCCGGTACCGACCTCTTCCTACCCCACGCCGCCCGAGCGTCCGCTCAATTCACGGCTGGATTGCAGCAAGCTGGAACAGCGCTTCGGCATCACCCTGCCTGCATGGGATGAGGACGCCACGGCCTGCCTGCAGCAGATCATCGACCACTACCAGCTCGATCAGGGCAAGCTGCTCCCTGACTGAAGACGCAGGCGGTATCGGCGGCCGGGCAGTGATGAACCTCGTCAGTGGCTGGGGACGTATTTGGTCTGGTCACCACGGGTGATGAGATTGAGCTGTCCAAAGAAACGCATGTAGCCCGGATCACCGTAGCGTGCGCGCAGTTCGCGCAGGAGCAGGTAGCTGCCCAGGCGTTCAGCGCAGAAGGCCCACGCGCGGGATTGATAGCCTTCGCGGCGGGTGTCGTAGTGCTGGACGCAATACCAGGTCAAGGCTTCGATCTGCTCCACGGTGCGCAGCCAGAAATCGGCAGGAAACACGCCCATCTCGATGCCGCCCATGAAGAAGGTCTTCTCGTTGAAGAACAGCTCGGCTTCGCTGCGCGCAAAGACCCCCAGCTCGGTCGCCGCCGCCGCGTAGCGCAGCAGATCCTCGGCGTGATGCGAGACCGCGTAATGCGACAGATAGCCGGCATCCCGCCCGCTCACCTTGAACCCGCAGGTCTTGCCGACCAGGAATTCCTGCTCGCCCGGCTCCATCATCTGCTCCAGCGACAGCCGTGCGAATTCCTTGTCGGAGACCACGTCCATCATCCAGTTGTCTTCGGCAGGCACGCCACTGATGCGCTCGCGCGAAATGAACTTGCGGTACAGGCAAACGCCCACGCGCTTGACGTGGGGGTAGTCGCGCAGGATCAGGTTGCGCAAGGCAAAGTTGCCGAGCATGCCGGCCACGATGGGGTGATAAGGGACCCATTGGGGTGCCAGGTCGCGCAGGTTGAGCGCGCCCTCATGCTGGGCCTCGCCGAGGTAGATCGGCAGCACATGATCGGGGAATTTCACCGGCAACGGCACGTGGGTCATGCAGCCAAACACCAGCTCGCCACGCGCGGCCTGGGCCGCCACATTATCGGGCAGCGCCAGCGCGAGCGGTGCCGCCAGCGGCGCAGGCGGCCGGGACGGCGCGCCACGCAACTGTCCGCTGCGCAAGCTGAACCGCTGCAGATCAGCGGCGTCACCGCTGGCGGCATAGGCGTTGCGCAAGGCTTCCAGTTCCGCCAGGTCGGCAGCTGCCACGGGCAGGGCAGCCGGCATCAGCGCCGGCGGGCAATGCCATACGCGCAGTTGCTGGTCCAGTCCCAGCACCAGGGAGCCCAGGCGTGCCGCCAACAGCGACCGTCCGGACTCGCCGGATACTGCCTGGCGCTGCAGTGCTGCGCGCAACTCACCCGGCTCCTGCTCGGCCATCTGGAACAGGCGCTCGGCCAGATCAAACCAGGTTTGCCAGAACGCCGGCTTGGCCGCGATGAAACCGTGCGGCACATTGTTCTGCCACTGCGGCACGAAATGCAGCGGGTCCAGTTGCAAACCCAGCGCCTGCAGGAAACGCTTGGCCAGCGCGGCGAAACCCTCCAGATGCTGCTCCGCCTGCAGCAGCAGGTTGAGCTGGCCACAGGCCTCCAGCGGATGCGGCATGAAGGTCCAGGCGGCGGCTTGCGGATTCGCCTCGATCAGACTGCGCACGCCGGCCGCATCCAGACCGGTCTGGCCGAGAAATGCCGTTGTGACGAAGGCATAGCAAGCCTCGCCATCGATAGCCTGTTCATGAAAAAAACGGCGCATGGCCAACAGGTCGCCCCAGGCGTCAGGCGCAGGAGCGAGCACGTGCTGGAAGCCTGGCGCTACCGGGACGGTCGTCGGAGCGAGCTGCAACAGATGAATATGCATGTTGGCCTCCCTCACCACACCTGAAGCTGCGGCACCGCGATGGCGAAGCGGCCGCCCCACGCACGGATCTCGGCCAGCTGCTGCGCGACCTCGTCCTTGATGTTCCAGGGCAGGATCAGCACCACGTCCGGCTTTTCGTCGAGCAGGCGCTGCGGGGAGACGATGGGAATATGACTGCCTGGCATGTACTTGTCCTGCTTGGAAGGTGCAGCATCGGCGACCATGGCCAGCAGGTCGGGATGCACGCCGGAATAATTGAGCAGCGTGTTGCCTTTGGCAGCGGCGCCATAGGCCAGCACTTTCTTGCCGGCGCGCTTCTGCTCCAGCAGGAAGGACAGCAACTGCAACTTGATCTCTTCGGCACGCGCCTGGAACCCTGCATAACCCTGGATGCGCTCCAGCCCGGCCTCCCGCTCACGTGCCAGCATGGCCTGCACGGCCGGCGTGGCGGCGATGGCGGCATCGGCATGGCAGGCATAGATGCGCAGGCTGCCACCGTGGGTCGGCAGCTCCTCGACGTCGTAGACGCGCAGCCCCTGCGATTGCATCACGCGCTGTACCGCCACCAGCGAGAGATAGGAGAAATGCTCGTGGTAGACGGTATCGAACTGTGCCTGAGTGATCAGGTTCAACAGGTGCGGACACTCGACCGTCACCGTCCCTTGCGGCGCCAGCAGGGCGCGCATGCCGCCCACGAAATCATTGATGTCCGGGACATGCGCCAGCACGTTGTTGGCGGCGATCAGGTCTGCAGCACCATGGCTCTCGCGCAGCCGCTGGCCAAGTGCCACGCCGAAAAATTCCTCGACGATCGCAATGCCCCTGGCACGCGCGGCGTCAGCCGTGCTGGTGGTGGGCTCCACGCCCAGGCAGGGGATGCCCTTCTGCTGCACGTACTGCAGGAGATACCCATCATTGGCGGCCAGCTCGACCACCAGGGATTGCGCGTTCAGCTTCAGGCGTGCCGCAATCATGTCCACATAGCGCGCGGCATGTGCCAGCCAGGTGCTCGAGGTGGATGAGAAGTAGGCGTAATCGGTGGCAAAGAGCTGGTCGTAGTGCGTGTAATCCTCGGTCTGGACCAGCCAGCACTGGCGGCACACCATCACCTTGAGCGGATAGGTGGTTTCAGGACGACGCAGATCCTCGGCCCTCAGATAAGCGTTGGAGGGCGGTGAGAAACCGAGGTCGATGAACGTGTCATGCAGTTCGGTCTGGCAGTGGCGGCATTTCATAGCGGTATTCCATCGAAATCGGGAGCCAGCAGCGGATGCTGGAGGTCGCGCGGCGACAGGTTCTGCGGCGGCAGCGGCCAGGCAATGGCCACGCGTGGATCATCATGCCGCACGCCACCTTCGGCATGCGGGACATAGGGAGCAGTATGCAGGTAGAGCAGCGAGCTGCCCGCTTCCAGGACCTGGAAACCGTGCGCGCAGCCTTCCGGCACCAGCAGCGCACGATCGTCGCCGGCGGCCAGCTCGACGCCGCGCCACTGCAGGAAGGTGGGTGAGCCCTTGCGCAGGTCCAGCACCACATCGAAGACGCGGCCTGCCAGGCAGCGAATCAGTTTCTTTTCGGCGTGGGGCGCATGCTGGAAGTGCATGCCGCGCACGCTGCCGGGCTCGGCCGTGAACGAATTGTTGACCTGCACGATGCAGCTGCCCTGCAATACCGGTGCCAGTTCCTCGTCGCAGAACCAGCGCGCGAAACTGCCGCGCGCGTCACCGCGCCGCACACTGGACACCACCACCGCCCCCGCGATTCCGGTGGGCGTGATCTGCAGGTTCATGCGCACTCCCCGCGCCCGCAGGACGGGCTCAGCTCCAGGTCTTCCATCGTGCCTGGTCCTGGTCCCACATCTGGTTGAGCTGGATCTTGTCGCGCAGGGTGTCCATGCATTTCCAGAATCCGTGATGCGGCCAGTTCAACAGGCGCCCATCGCCTGCGATCTGCTCCAGCGGGGCACGTTCGAAGATGGTGCCCTCGCCTTCCTTGAGGTAATCGAACACACCCTGGCGACATACCATGAAGCCACCGTTGATCCAGCCCAGGTCACCCGGCGGCTTCTCGCGGAAATCGCGGATGAAGCCGGCCTCATCGGTCTGTACCATGCCGAAACGCGCCTCGGGCTGCACCGTGGTCATGGTCACCAGTGCCTGGGGATTGGCCTGGTGATGCGCCACCAGGGCACTCACGTCGACATCGGAAACGCCATCGCCATAGGTGAGCATGAAATCGCCCTCCTTGAGATAGTCGCGGGCCGCCAGCAAACGGCCGCCCGTCTGGGTCGACAGGCCGGTTTCGACCAGCGTCACTTTCCACGGCTCGGATTTGTTGCGATGGACTTCCACCCGGTTGTCGGCCAGATCAATGGTGACATCGCCCTGATGCAGAAAGTAGTTGGCGAAGAATTCCTTGATCAGGTAACCCTTGTAGCCCAGCAGGATCACGAACTCATTGAAGCCGTGCTGCGAATAACCCTTCATGATGTGCCACAGGATGGGCTTGCCACCGATCTCCACCATCGGTTTCGGACGCACATCGGTTTCTTCCCCAAGCCGCGTACCCAGGCCGCCGGCGAGAATGACGACTTTCAATTTGTACCCCTAGATGAGTGATGATCCGTCAGCCATGAAAGTATTGCATCCAAAGCAACACTCTCACCAAAGATGCCTATGTTACCGGCTTTGCCAGCGGGAACAACCGTGGGTCTGGGCGGTTTATCGAGGCCAATTTGGCTTTTTGCAGTCCGCCGCAGCAGCCGGCCATGCGAGGATTTGTCGCCCTCTTTGCCGCCAATTCAGGCCATTCCCCGCAAAAGTGCGCTGCTATACTGCGCCGATTGCATGAGGTCTGCCCTGCAGGGGGCGCAGCGCCTGGATGCCGCCGCCGGGGGCAGGAAGCCGGGGCGCTGTCCGTTGCGCAGATCATCGAGCCACCCAGAGACAGACCACCGAGTAGCATATGAGACCAGATTTGTTCGCCCGGCTGCACTCCCCCTACTACATCTTTGCGCCCGCCTTCGCCACCCAATCGGAAGAAGCCCTGCTGCTGCATCGCCTCTGCCACGCGCTGAACCTGTGGGGCGAAGAAGCCTATGTCACCGAAGAAGGCAGTACCTCCCTGCGCACGCCGCGGCTGACGCAGGAGCTGATCAACGCCCACCTGGCGGCCGGACGCAATCCCATCGTGATCTACGCTGGCAGCGTGGCCGGCAATCCCCTGTCCGCAGTGAACGTGGTGCGTTTCCTGCTCAAGCCTGGACAGGCCGCGCTGGCCGGCGAACTGCCGTTGGCCTGGCAGCCCGGACTCGGTGGCGGCGTGCAACTGCTGGAATTGCCGCTGCTACCAGCGGCAGACCAGGCAGCCCGCCGCGAGCTGGTGGCGGGGCAATTGGACGACTTCATCCTGGCCAGCCAGCGGCGCTTCAACGCGCCTCCTGCTGCGCCGGCCTTTGCGCCCGCACCGGTCCCGACGCGCCGCAAGAAACGGCTGGTGGTGTATTCGGTGGAATCGACCTGGAGCCCTTGCCCGCAGATCCGCCTGATCCGTCCCTTCGCCCATCTGCAGGACGAGTGGGAACTGGTCTGGGGCATCCAGAATGGCCAGCTGCAGAGCAATTACCTGGCCGATGCCGACCTGATCCTGCTGCATCGCTACACCCCCGGCCTGATGTCGCTGGACGTGCTGCGCACCATCTTCAGTTCCAAGGTTCCCATCATCTACGAGTCCGACGACCTGCTCAACGAGATTCCGGCCGACCATCCTGAAGCCCAGCAAGGCGCGGCCTGGAAGACCGGCATCGAGTTCGCGGTCCGGCATGCGAAGGCCGTCGTGGTTTCCACCGAATTCCTCGCCGCCAAGTACCGCGAGCTCAATGCGGCGGTCCACGTCCTGCCCAACTACATCGATTTCGATCTGTTCTACCGTCCGGTTCCCCAGTCCACCGCCCCCGACGGACGCATCAACATCGGGCTGCTGGGCTCCTCCATCCAGCCCTCCAATTTTGCGCTGGTCGACCAGGCCTTGCGCGCCCTGGTGGAGCGCTACGGTACGCGCCTGCACATCGATTTCGTCGGCTGGGAGTGCCCGCAGGGCTGGGCCGGCCATCCGCTGACGACCTTCCATACCTTCGTGCACCAGTACGTGGACTATGCGGCGCAATTGCGCCAGTGGAACTGGGATATCGCGCTGATCCCGCTGGCCAGCGACGAATACAATCAATGCAAGAGCTACATCAAGTGGCTCGATTACTCGGCGGCCGGTATCGCCTCCGTCTTCAGCGACGTCTCGGTGTACAGCCAGGTCGTCACGCATGAGGTCACCGGCCTGTTGATGCCCAATTCAAGCCAGGCATGGCTGGACGCCATCACGCAACTGATCGAATCGCCCGGGAAGCGCCACGCCCTGGCCGCAGCCGGGCAGAAGGAAGTGCGTGAAGGCTTCGACCTGGCCGCCAAGGCCGCCCACTATCACGATGTCTACAGCCGTTGCCTGGCCCCCTGATGACCATGAACAAGCACATCCTGCAGATCCACTACGACGAAGCCAGCCGCCGCATGCTGGATCCCGGCTTCACGCCGCTTGAGATCGTCGGCAATCCCCGGCCCGACTGGCGCGAGTACTGGGGCATCCGCAATTATTTCCTGAACACGGCGCTCAATGAGGACGATTACTACGGTTTCCTCTCTCCGCTGTTCTTCGACAAGACGCGCATGAACGCGCAGCAGGTGCATGCCTTCATGGACAGCCGCCCTGGCGCGGATGTGTACACGTTCTCGCCGTCGATGTCGGATGCCTCGGCCTACCTGAGCGTCTTCGAACAGGGCGCGCGGCGCCATCCCGGCATCGTTCCGGTCGCGCAGGCGCTGATGGCCGACATCGGGCTGGACGTGAACCTGCAATCGCTGATCAACAATTTCCGCTCCACCGCGTACTGCAATTACATCATTGCCAAGCCCGTGTTCTGGGACAAGTGGTTCGCCATCAACGAGCACATGTTCGCCCTGGCGGAGGCCAATGCCACGCCACTGGCGCGCAAGCTCAACGAAGTCACCGACTATGGCAAGAGTACGGTGCAGATGAAGGTTTTCATCATGGAGCGCATCGGTTCGCTGGTGATGGCGCTCATGCCCGAGCTGCAGGTGACGAATCTGAACATTGCCGCCATGCGCTTCGGTGACCCGCTGTTCTATCCCTGCCGCGACGAGATGGTGATGCTGGACGCGCTCAAGACTGCCTACCTGCACTCAGGCGACCAGGCCTACCTCGATCGTTTCCACACCTTGCGCCATGACCTGCTGCGGCGCTGCGATCCCGAGTATCGGCAGGATCGCCCGGCCAGCTTCTTCTGACCCGGCACCGGACGCCGCCCCGGCGCGGCGTCCCTCTACGGCCATCCGGCCATTCAAGTTTTACCCTTTCCTTCCGTAGATGAACGCATCGGTGCGGGCTTGCCTACCTGCGCGCGGGCGTTCCTGCAATGACGTCCATGCGATAAATAGGGGGCAAGTTTCCTCGCTTATGTGGCCGTCGTCCGCCTGCCCAAGCTGTCAAGATGCAAGCATGGGCAAGACTCTCTGTGATATTTCACCAGGGAAATTTCCTGCACTGCAAGCGCACGGTACGGCCTCGGCCGAGGTATCCGCAGCCGCCGGCCTGATCCGCTTTGGCCAGCCATGGCGCGATCACCACTGACAGTTTTTACATTAGGGAATCACGCGTAGATATGAATATTCTGGTCACCGGCGGCTGCGGCTACAAAGGCAGCGTTCTCGTCCCCAAACTGCTGGCGCGCGGCTACAAGGTGCATGTGCTGGACATCATGTGGTTCGGCAATTACCTGGCCCCCCACCCCAACCTGACCGTGACCGAAGGTGACGTGCGCAACATCGACCAGATCAATCTGGACGGTGTGGACACGATCATTCACCTGTCGTCGGTCGCCAACGATCCCTGCGGCGATCTCGATCCCAAGCTGACCTGGGAAGTCAGCGCACTGGCCACGATGCAGCTGGCCGACAAGGCCGTGCGCAAGGGTGTCAAACAATTCATCTACGCTTCTTCCGGCAGCGTCTACGGCGTCAAGGAAGAGCTGCAGGTCACCGAAGACCTGGAACTGAAGCCGATCTCCGAATACAACAAGACCAAGATGGTCTCCGAGCCGGTGCTGCTGAGCTACAAGGACCGCATGATCGTCCAGATCGTGCGTCCGGCCACCGTGTGCGGCTACTCGCCGCGCATGCGCCTGGACGTGTCGGTGAACCTGCTGACCATGCAGGCGCTGGCCAAGGGCAAGATCACCGTGTTCGGCGGCACCCAGGTGCGTCCGAACATCCATATCGATGACATCACCGATGTCTACCTGCACCTGATCGATCATCCGGAAATCACCGGCGTCTACAACGCCGGCTTCGAGAACATCTCCATCCTGGACATCGCGCGCATGGTGGCCAAGCACATCCCGGTGGACATCGTGGTGACCGAATCGAACGATCCGCGCTCTTACCGCGTGAATTCGGACAAGCTGCTGGCCACCGGTTTCAAGCCGTCCAAGTCGGTCGAGACCGCCATCACCGAGATCATCGAGAAGTACCGCAGCGGCGTGCTCAAGGATGAGGACCGCTATTACAACCTGAAGTGGATGGAGCAGACCGTACTGTCTCCCAAGGCGGCATGAGCCCGGCACCGGTTTCGCTGACGGCGTTCCAGGATTACGCCACCCGCCTGCAGGCGGTACTGGCAGGTTCGGACTGGAATGGCGTGGGCCGCCTGGCGCAGGCCATGCAGGAGTGCTGGCTCAAAGGCCGCCAGGTCTTCCTGTGCGGCAATGGCGGCAGCGCCGGCAATGCCATCCACCTGGCCAATGATTTCCTGTACGGCATCGCCAAACGCACGGGCGGCGGCATGCGGGTCTCGGCGCTGTCGGCCAATGCCGCCGTGCTGACCTGCCTGGCCAACGACATCGGCTACGACCACATCTACTCCGAGCAGCTGGCCGTGCAGGCGCAACCGGGCGATCTGCTGATCGTGCTGTCGGGCAGCGGCAATTCGGGCAACATCCTGCGTGCGCTGGAACAGGCCAGGAAGATGGACGTGCTTTCCTGCGCCATCCTCGGCTACAGCGGCGGCAAGGCCAAGGAGCTGTGCGACATCCCGGTCCACTTTGCGGTGGATGACATGCAGATCGCCGAGGACATGCAGGTGATCGTGGGGCATATGGTCATGCAGTGGCTGTACGAAAACAAACCCGCAGTGGAATGAACATGTCGGCAAAATATCTCATCATCGGCAGCAACTCGTTTTCCGGTGCCAGCTTCGTGGATTACTTGCTGCGCAATGGCAACGACGTCATCGGCGTGAGCCGTTCACAGGAACCGCATCGCGCGTTCCTGCCTTATCGCTGGTCCGGGCATCAGGCCGCATTCACGTT
>NZ_DBIC01000182.1:0-2704 GCF_002296545.1 Herbaspirillum sp. UBA812
CACGCCCTCCGGAAACAGCCGCACCAGCCGGCCTGCGGCCAGATCGTCATCCACCAGCGCCAGCGTGCCCATGCCCACCCCCTGATCAGTAGCAGCCGCCTGCAGGCTCAGGAAGGAATGTTCATACACCGTCCCCGGCATCTTGCGCCGCACCGCCACCCCGGCTTTGCCCAGCCACTGCGACCAGGCCGCTGAACGGCTGGAGAGGTGGATCAGCGGCACCTCCACGAAATCGCGCGGGACCCGGATCGGGTGCGTCTCCAGGAAGTGGGGCGAGGCCAGCGGCACCGACACGTCATCCAGGAAGCGCACGCAGTCATAGCCGCTGCGCTCCAGCGGGCTGCGCCAGATGATGACGTCGAAAGGATCCTTCACATCCTCGAAATACTCCGACATGGTCGTGGTGACGCGCACCTCGATCCGCGGGTTGTCAATCTGGAACTGCGACAGGCGCGGAATCAGCCAGCGCATGGCCACCGAGGGCGCGGCGATCAGGCGCACCACGCGGCTCTTGCCGGCCAGGGACAGCTGTTCGGCCGCCAGGGCAATGCGGTCCAGGCTGGCTTTGACCTCGGCATAGAAGGCCAGGGCCGCTTCTGTGGGTTCCACGCCACGCGACTGGCGTAAAAACAACGGTTGTTCGAAATACTCTTCCAGCGTTTTGATCTGCTGGCTGACCGCGCTATGGGTGATGAAAAGTTCATGGGCCGCCAGCGTCAGACTCCGCGTCCGGACTGCCGCTTCGAACACCTTAAGGGCCTTGAGCGGGGGTAAGGATGAAGACATGCTGTAAGAAAAACTTATAGTGGTGACGGAAAATGTTGCTTTGCAAAAGCCGGGGGCGACCTTATTCTTCAATCACCCAAACGTCAAACAGAAGGAATTCATCGTGAACAACGTCAGTATATTGGCAAAAGATGCCGGTTTTTCTAACAATTTGCGCTCCCTGGTCGAGCTGGTGAAGTTTGCTGTCCAGCAAGTCATCGCCGCCCACGCCCTGAAGCCCGTGCGCAACGATGCTACCGACCTGCATGACGCCGCCTGCTTCGAAGGCGTGACCGACCACTTCGAGATGGAAGTGCGCCTGCGCCAGCTGGATCACAGCCACCTGCACGCCGTCTGGAAGCTGCAATCGCAGATCTGAATGCCGATGCGGCCAGCTTGATGGCAGCACCCGCAGCAATGAAGTACCGCAGTACCCGGCAGGACCAGGCCCGATGCGCCTGAAGAACGACGAAGAAGAGACCGGCTCCGCATGCCCGGAGCCGCAGCAGGCAGCCAGCAGTCGCCCACAGAGGCAGACCCTGCCCGACGCATCTCCGTAGTACCCGTATTACCCGCAACGGTGGCCTGATGGCCGACAGCACCCCCAACATGGCCAGGTGCACGCTGCGTTGAACACCCCCGATCCCCGCTGCTGCGGGGATTTTTCGTTTACGCGTGTGTTTCCTGAAAAGCCATGCCGTCTTGCCCGCTCCGGACACTTTCCTCTTAACAAAAATGACATCGCGCGGTAGTGGAGCACTGCTATATTTGTCGCGGGGAAAAGAAATATGTTGCTGTTCATGCAGGTTCCGCTTCATTGCTTCTTACAGGGGAGTTCGCCATGTTGTCTTCACTTCGTGCCCGGCTGATCGTCATTTGCGTACTGATCGTGGCGGTGGCCATGATCGTTCTCAGTGGTGCCAACATCTACACCGTCCGCAGCGATACGCTGGAGGGCATTTCCACCCAGACCCGCCAGCTCACCGAAAGCTACGCCGCCAACATCACCGAGTGGGTGCGCAGCAAGCGCATCATCACCGGGGCCATGAAGCAGGCCCTGAAGCAAAGCGATGTCCTGCCCATCGTCGCGGCGGCCCAGGAGGCAGGTTCCTTTGACGACGCCTACATCGGCTATCCCGACAAGCGCATGCTGGCCCTGCACCCGATGCCGGCCGGCTACGATCCGACCGCGCGGCCCTGGTACAAGCAGGCGGTCGATGCCGGCAAGCCGGTACTCACTGCCCCCTACGTGGACGCCACCACCGGCAAGCTGGTCGTGACCTTCGCCGAGCCGGTCAGCGACAAGGGGACCCTGCAGGCCGTGCTGGGCTCGGACGTGCAACTCGACAACGTGGTGCGCACCGTGGCCGGCATCAAGCCCACGCCATCCAGCTTCGCCTTCATCGTCGGCAAGGATGGCCTCATCATCACCCACCCCAACAAGGAGCTGGCCCTGAAGCCGGTGTCGGCGCTGGACCAGAATCTCTCCGCCGCCTCGCTGGCGGGCATGAAGCAGGGCGGCAGTGCCACCATCGGCGGGGTGTCGTATCTGCTCTTCACGCAACCCATCGACAACACCGGCTGGTCGCTGGTGGTGGCGCTGGATTATCGCGAGGCCACGCATGCGATTGGTGCGCTCATGGCGCTGGCGGTGATCCTGGCCGTGGTGGCCATCGTCGCGGCGGCATTGCTGCTGAGCTACACCATCACGCGCCTGCTGCGCCGCCTGGGCGTGGTGCGCAATGCGATGGAAGAAATCGCGTCAGGTGACGGCGATCTTACGCGCCGGCTCGATACCAGCGGCAAGGATGAACTGGCGCAAATTTCCCGCGCCTTCAATCACTTTGCCGACAAGATCTCGCGCACCTTGCTCGATATCCGGCGCGCCAGCGAGTCTGTGAAGGTTTCGTCCAGCGAAATCGCCAGCGGCAACATGGAC
>NZ_DBIC01000182.1:3111-3237 GCF_002296545.1 Herbaspirillum sp. UBA812
CCCGCCAGGCCAACCAGCTGGCGGTGTCGGCATCGGATGTGGCGGTGCATGGCGGCACGGTGGTGGGCCAGGTGGTCAGCACCATGAGTTCCATCAATGAGTCTTCCCGCAAGATCGTCGACATCA
>NZ_DBIC01000096.1:0-5771 GCF_002296545.1 Herbaspirillum sp. UBA812
CGAACGGAACGTCATTGGCGGGAATGACACGACCACGCGGCCCCAGCTTTCCGCCAGGCAAAGCATGGCGATCCTCCCCCCATGCAGATTACGGCTTGCAACACGCACGCTAAAGGCCAAACTGACAATTAATCGATAAATTGTTTATAAATTCCTGTTATTCAGGAATCTGCACCTTGGGCCGGGCCGGATCCGGCAAGCCGCAGGGGAGGAATTGCCCGCGCCCCGGTGTGCCCAGTACCTCGCCATCGCGCCAGACAATCTCGCCGCGTGAGAGCGTGAGCACCGGCCAGCCCGTCAGCTGCATGCCTTCATAGGGGGTGTAGTCGACGTCGTGATGGAGCATGCTGTTGCTGACCGTGACCTGGCGATGCGGATCCCAGACGGCGATATCGGCATCGCTGCCGATGGCAATGGTGCCCTTGCGCGGATAGAGGCCATACATCTTGGCCGGATCGGTGGCGGTCAGGGCCACGAAGCGGTTGAGATCGATGCGGCCCTTGCCCACGCCTTCGGAGAACAGGATGGGCATGCGCGTCTCCAGTCCCGGCGTGCCATTGGGGATGTAGCGGAACGGCACCTCCTTGCCGCCTGGCTTCTTGCCTTGCGGATCGTCATAGCGGAAGGGCGCGTGGTCCGAAGAGAACACCGTGAACAGGCCGCTGGCCAGTCCATCCCAGACGTATTGCTGGTTGGCCTTGTCGCGCGGCGGCGGGCTGCAGACGCACTTGGCACCGTGGTAGCCGTCATCGAGGTGATCCGCCGTCAGCACCAGGTACTGCGGGCAGGTCTCGGCGTGGATGCGCAGGCCGTGGCCGTGCGCCCAGCGGATCTGTTCGATGGCCTCGCGGCCGGAGACATGCACGATCAGGATGGGCACATCCACCAGCTCCGAGAGCGCAATGGCGCGATGGGTGGCTTCGCGCTCGACCATCATCGGGCGCGAGTGGGCGTGATACTTCGGCGCGGTCAGGCCGGCCTCTTCCAGCTGCTCGGTGAGCCAGCCGATGCAGTCGGCATTTTCCGCGTGCACCATGACCAGCGCCCCTTCCCTGCGGGCCAGCGCCAGCAGGTCGAGGATCTGGCGGTCATTGAGCTTGAGGTCGTCATAGGTCATGTAGATCTTGAAGGAGGTATAGCCCTCGCGCACCAGTTGCGGCAGTTCGTTCTTGAGGACCTCCTCGCTGGGGTCGCTGACGATCATGTGGAAGGCATAGTCGATCACCGCCTTGCCCTCGGCGCGGCGATGATAATCCTCCACCGCCGCGCGCAGCGAGCCGCCCTTGGCCTGGGCCGCAAACGGGATCACCGTGGTGGTGCCACCGCAGGCGGCGGAGATGGTGCCGCTGCGGAAATCATCGGCCATGCGCAGGCCCTCCTCCATCGGCTGGTCCAGGTGGCAATGGGCATCCACGCCGCCGGGCAGCACCAGCTTGCCGCTGGCATCGATCTCCTCGCGGCCGGGCGGCAGGCCCCGTCCCAGCATGGCGACCTTGCCGTCCTTGATGCCGACGTCGCATTGCATGATGTCGGAGGCCGTTGCAACGGTGCCGTTGCGGATCACCAGGTCAAAGCTGTCCATCCGTATTCCTTTCGAACAAGCGTGGTTCACCCCGCGCCGTCGGCATGCGCCGGGGCGTGAGACTGAAGATGAAAATGGAAGAGGCCGCCGATGCGGCCGGTGCCCGCGCCAGCGCTAGCGTCAGCGTTAGCGCACCTCGCGGAACAGGCTGCCCCAGCCGCGAATGCGCGAGGGATCGGCACCGGCCTGCTGCAGCGATTTCCAGACCACGGTGGAGATGGTGTCGTAGATCGGGATGCCGACCTCGCGCTCCAGTTCTTCCACCAGCGGTGCGCCGCGCAGGTTGGTGCAGAAGATGGTGATGGCCTGCGGCTTGTCTTTGGCCACCTCATGCACCATGGCGCGCAGCTCTTGCGCGCCCACTTCGGAGAAGGAGAAATTGTCCTGCTTGCGCAGGTGGCGTTCGGACACGCACTCCAGGCCCGAGGCAGCATAGTTCTTGATGATGGCGGCCTGCACGTCGTCCAGGTAAGGCGTGACCAGCCCGAAGCGCTTCACCCCGGTGAGATCGAAGATTTCGTTCAGGGCCAGCACCGAGGTGCAGGCCGGAATGCCGGTGGCTTCGGTGATGCGGCGGCACAGGCGCTCATCGGCATCGAAACCCAGCCAGCCCGAGGACGTCCCATTCCACGCGATGCTGCCGACCTTGGCATGCGAGAGCAGTTCGGCTGCGCGCAGGATTTCGCTGTCATCGAACTGCGCCAGCGCCTGGTTGGACAGCGCGATCTCGGTCACGCGGAAGCGGCCGAAGTGGGCGCTGGCTTCCGGGATGTCGGCCAGCATGGCGGTGGTGACCGGCTCCAGCGTGGTGTTGGAGGACGGCGTGAGCATGCCGAGCAGGGTGCGGGGGATCATTGGTTTTCCTTTCAGGCTGCCAGCAGTGCAGCGTCGGCATGGGCCAGCGCCGATTCCTCGCGGATAAGGCTCAGCACGTGGCGTTTGTACTGGTTGAATTCGGGCGTGGTGGTATCGCGCGGACGCGGCAGGTCGATGTCGATCAGCTCGCGCATGCGGCCAGGACGATGCGTCATCACCGCCACCTTGGTGGCCAGGATCAGGGCTTCGTCCACGCTGTGGGTGACGAAGACGATGGTGCCTTCGTAGCGCTGCCACAGGGCCACCAGTTCTTCCTGCATTTCCATCTTGGTCTGCGCATCCAGGGCGGCGAAGGGTTCATCCATCAGGATCACCGAGGGATTCTGCAACAGCGCGCGGGCAATGCCTACCCGCTGCGCCATGCCGCCCGAGAGTTCGCTCGGGTAGTGGTTCTCGAAGCCCTTGAGCTTGACCGTCTCGATGAAGGGCTGGGCGGCCGCGCGCCGCTCGGCCGCACTCTTGCCCTGCAGCTTGAGCGAGAAGGCGACGTTGTCCCACACCGGCAGCCAAGGCATGAGGTTGGCCTGCTGGAACACCATGCCGCGATCGGCACCGGGACCGGTGATGGGCTTGCCGGCGACCGTGACCACGCCGCTGGTCGGGAATTCAAAACCGGCGATCATGTTCAGCAGCGTGGACTTGCCGCAACCGGAGGGGCCGAGCAGGCAGAGGAATTCCTTCTTCTCCAGGCGCAGGCTTACGTGGTCGATGGCCAGCATGTCGGTGCCGCGCTTGCGGTCCTTGAAGACCTTGACGATATCGTTCAATTCGATGAATGCCATGATGCGATGTCCTTGATGTTTGAATGCGTGCTCAGGCCTTGCCCTGCACGGTGGCCACGTGCTGCCAACGCAGCATGGAATGCATGATCTGCTTGAGGATCCAGTCGGCCAGGAAACCGAGCAGGCCGATGCTGATCATGGCCGCGATCACCAGGTCATAGCGCAGGAAGTAATACGAATCCCACAGCGCATAGCCGAGCCCGCTCTTGACGGCCACCATCTCGGCGGTGACGGTGAGCATCCAGGCGCTGCCGATGCCGATGCGCAGGCCCGCAAAGATGCTGGGCATGGCCGCCGGCAGGATCACGAAACGCAGCAGCTGGCTCTGCTTTGCACCGGCCATGGCGGCTGCGCGCAGCAGATTGCGGTCGGCGGTTTTGACGCCGTGGACGGTATTCATCAGGATCGGGAAGAAGGCCCCCAGGAACACCAGGAAGATGGCCGGCTTGTTGGCGATGCCGAACCAGATGATGGCCAGCGGAATCCACGACACCGGCGGAATCGGCCGCAGCATCTGCACCGTCGGTTCGATGGTGCGCTCGACCCAGCGCCACCAGCCGATGGCCACGCCCAGGGCAATGCCCGAAAGCGCCGCGATGAGGTAGCCGGCGGTCACGCGCAGGCAACTGGCCATGGCGTCGTAGATCCATTTGCCGCTGCTGTCCTGGGCCGCTTCATTGATGCCGAAGATCCAGTCCATCCAGGTAGCAAACACCCGCGAGGGTGCCGGCAGCAGCGACGCCGGAATCACGCCCGAGCGGGAGAAGGCCTCCCAGAACAGCACCAGCAACAGCGGCACCGCAAAGCGCCACTTGGCTTCCGACAGGGATTGCTTCCATCCGCTCATGATCATTCCTTGGGGGCTAGTGTCATCTTGAATCAATAACCGAGTTCGGTCTTGGGCTTGCCGGTCACGCTCATCAGGAAGCTGTAGTCCATGTTCTTCTCGGCCAGCGCAGAGACGTCGGTAGAAACGTATTTCAGGTCCTTCATCATCCCGGCGATGGCCTTGGTTTGCGTGCGATACATGCGGTAGTCGGGATAGGCATTGTTGAGGGCTTCGGTGGCGATCTTGGGATCGAGGCCGGTGCCCTTGACGATGCTGTTGATCCAGCCCTGCTTGTCCTTCTGCAGGCCATCCACCAGCCTGACCACGGCGGCCACGGTTTCCTTGACCTCGGCCGGATGCTCCTTGATGACATCCGAACGGGTGACGATCAGGTTGGTCAGACGCCCCGCCGCCTGGTCATACGGATACGCAAAATGCTTGCCAACCCCGGTCATGCGGATCTGCGACGCGAAGGGTTCGACCGAGCAGATCAGTTCCACCTCGCCGCGCGAGAGTGCGGCGGCGTGGTCCGAGGGGTTGGGGATGTTGACGAACTGCACGTCCTTGGACGGATCGATGCCGTGGCCGGCCAGTTCGCCGCGCATGTGCAGGTCCTGCGCATTGCCGCGCGAGGCGGCGATGCGGAAGGGCTTGCCTTCGGCTTTGTATTGCGCGATCAGCTTCTTGAGTCCGGCCCAGTCATCCGAGGCCAGCTTGCTGTCCTTGCCGACCAGCATCTCCGAACCGCCGTTGACCTGGCCCGACACGGCCACCAGATCGAAGCCCTTGTCCAGACCACTGACGTAGGCCAGGTAGGTGACCTGGGCGATGTCCACGCTCTTGGAGACCAGCGCAGTCAGCGCATCGCTGCCGGCGGTGAAGTTGATGCCTTCGATCTCCACGTTCTGGGCCAGCCCCGGCACCATGGCCATGGACATGCAGTGCGCACACTTGGCATAGGCCAGCTTGATCTTCGGCTTGGCCTGGGCCATGGCCGAACCGGCGCCCAAGGTACTGCAGGCCACGAGGCTGGCCAGGGCAAGCGCCTTGATGAACAGGCCGGAGGGGGACTTGCGGACTTGCTGTTGCATGGTTTTCTCCCAGGTGGACAATCGGAACGAATTATTTTGTGACAATCCTTCTTTCTATTGCCACCGTTTATGCAAAGCCTGTGCCAGCTTGAAAAACGCCTGTCGCACGGCTTGGGAAATCGTCCCAAATCCCTTTTGCAAAGGGCTTTTTCACAGTATTTTCGGACCTCCATTGCCGGCGAGAAACAAGAGCGCGCGCACCAAAGCAATCCAATCCAGCCACGCCGGCGCACAAATCCGCCCCGCAAGAGTGCAACATTCATCACTCCATTTTGTGACAATCCATTTCCACAATTTTCCGCTATCATGGCGGGCAAACCCATGTCATCACAGAGACCCATGCGCCCGACTTCCGCCAGCAGCCCCCGCAAGAAAACCAGCAAGCACGAGCATCCGGACACCAGCCCCCTGCCCGGCCAGGCCTTCAGCGTGCGCCCGCTGGCGGGTGATGCCATCTATGAGCGCATCGTCGGGGCCATCATGGAACACCGCCTCACGCCGGGCACCAAGCTGGTCGAGGAGAAGCTGGCCGGCATCTTCAGCGTGAACCGCACGCGGGTGCGCGAGGTGCTGGCGCGGCTGGCGCATGAGGGCCTGATCACGACCATCCC
>NZ_DBIC01000193.1:0-12078 GCF_002296545.1 Herbaspirillum sp. UBA812
ATCAAGACTTCCCGCGCCGGCCCCTCCTGCGGCGTCACCTGCGGCAGTGGCAGTGGCAGCAGTGGCGATATCCTCGTGCTGGACCCGATCGGTGTCGCAGTCGCATCCTACGACGCCAACCACACGGCCACTTACGTCAACTGGGATTCGAATAGCTATACCCTCACGCTGAGTGCCTACAACAACGTGCGCTTCGTTTTTACCGCGAACTACGTTTCGGTCGGCGCGGGAACCAGCCAGGCTAGCGGTGGTGCTGTCGATATGTCCTTGGGCCATGGCACCAAGGTCGTCCTGCAGGCGGACAATAGTGCCAAGGGATCAGGCACCGTCCTCTTCGATGATGCCAACGGCTGGACTTATATCGGCCTGGGCGATGCAGCCACGACCGCGAAGATCTATTACACCCCGACTTCCTACAGCGCACCGCAAGACTTTACGCCCTACCTGATCGGCTACAACCAGCTCACGCAACTGACCAGCTACATGGCCGTGAATGTCGCGGCCAACATCGCCAGCAAGACCTATGACGGCACCTTGGGTGCCACCATCAGTTCATTGAGTACGGTCGCGTCCCTGCCTGGCGGTATGTCGCCGCTGTCGATCAGTGGCGCGACGGCCAGTTTTGCCGACAAGAATGCAGGCAGCAACAAGGATGTGCTGCTCAGTGGCGTCACCTTCAGCAACGGCAGTAACACCATCAACGTGGCTGGCGATAACTACTATCTCAACGGCCTCAGTACCCAGCTTGGCACCATCACGCCCAAGAGCGTGGACGTGACTGGCGTGAGCGTGGTGAGCAAGATCTATGACGGCACCACCGCAGCTACCCTCAGCGGCACCGCAAGCTTCAGTGGCCTGATCGGTGGCGATAGCCTGAGCTTGAACCTGAGCTCGGCCACGGCCAGCTTTGCCGATGCCAATGCCGGTACCAAGGCCGTCACACTGGGCAGCTATACCCTGGGTGGCAGCAGCAGCGCCAACTATGTGCTCAACCAGCCCTCGCTGAGCGGCACCATCAACAAGGCCAACCTGAGCCTGTCGGGCAGCAAGACCTATGACGGCAGCACCGCCATCGACGGCACGCAACTGACCGCCACCGGCGTGCATGGCGAAACCTTCACCGTGGCCGGCAGCGGCGGCAGCGGCAACCTGGCCAGCAAGAACGTGCAGAGCGGCGCGGCCCTGGCCAGCGTCACGGGCCTGTCGCTGGGGAGCAGCAGCAACGGGGGGCTGGCCAGCAACTACAACGCCTTGGGTACGAGTGGCAGCAGCATCAGCGTCACCGCCAAGGCGCTGACCATGAGCGGCGTGACTGCCTCCGACAAGGTCTATGACGGTTCGACGACGGCCACGCTCAACACCTCGGGCGTGAGTTTCTCCGGCCTCATCGGTGGTGATGCCGTGAGCCTGGGTGGCAGTGGTGTCGGCACCTTCGCCAACAAGAACGCCGGTACCAACAAAGCCGTGACGGTCAGTGGTTATACGCTTTCCGGTGCGGATGCGGGCAATTACCTGATCAGCCAGCCAACGGGCCTGAGCGCCTCCATCAGCAAGGCCAACCTCAGCGTGGGAGGCATCGCGGCCCAGGGCAAGACCTATGACGGGCTGACCAGCGCCACCCTCTCGGGGACGGCCAGCGTCACGGCCATCGGCAGCGACGTCGTCTCCTTGGGCGGTACCGGTGTTGGTGTCTTCATCGACAAGAACGCGGGGGTGAACAAAGTTGTCAATGTCAGCGGCTATACCTTGAGCGGTAGCGATGCCGGCAACTACAACCTGGTCCAGCCCACCGGGGTGAGTGCCACCATCAGCAAGGCCAATCTCACTGTGTCGGGGCTGACGGCCAACAACAAGACCTATGATGGCACCACCGCTGCGACGTTGAGCGGAACGGCCAGCGTGACGGCACTCGGCAGCGACACCGTCAGCGTAACGGGGACTGGCACGGCCAGCTTCGCAGACAAGAACGTGGGCACGGGCAAGGGCGTCACCGTGAGCGGCTACACGCTGACCGGTACCGATGCCGGCAATTACAACCTGGTCTCGCCAGGCGGTCTGAGTGCCAACATCAGCAAGGCCAACCTGACCGTAGCAGGCGTCAGTGCGCAGTCGCGCACCTACGACGGCACCACTGCCGCCACCCTGGGCGGCTCGGCGACCGTTTCGGCTTTTGGCTCGGATGTGGTCTCGGTGGCCGGTACGGCCTCGGCCTCTTTCGCCGACAAGAATGTCGGGTCGAACAAGGCCGTCCTGGTCAGCGGCTATACGCTCACCGGCGCCGACGCCGGCAACTACAACGTGGTACAGCCCAGTGGCCTCAACGCCACCATCAGCAAGGCCGACCTGGCCGTGGCGGGCCTGAGCGTGGCCAACAAGATCTATGACGGCACGACCACGGCCACCCTCACCGGCACCGGTTCGGTCACTGCCCTGGGCAGCGATGTCGTTACCTTGAGCGGCAGCGGCGCGGCCAGTTTTGCCAACAAGAATGTCGGCACCGGCAAGTCCATCGTGATCTCGGGTTATACCCTGGGCGGCACCGATGGTGGCAATTACAACCTGGTCGCGCCGTCCAACCTGACCGCCAACATCACGCCGCTGCAGATCACCGTGAGCGGTATCGTGGCCAACAACAAGACCTATGACGGTACCGTGGCGGCCACCGGCAATACCAGCGGCGTAAGCCTGGCGGGCAAGCTGGCCGGGGATGTCATCAACGTCGCCGCTACGGGCAGCTTCAGCGACAAGAACGTCGGCAGCAACAAGGCGGTGACGCTCAATAGCGTCTACAGCGGGGCCGATGCCGGCAACTACACCTACATCGATCAGACCAGCTCGCAGGCCAGCATCACGCCGGCCAGCTTGAACGTGTCGGGCATCACCGCCGCCAACAAGGTCTTCGACGGCACCACGGCCGCCACCATCAATACCGGCAACGTTGTGCTGGGCGGTCTGATCGGCGGCGACAACGTGCGATTCTCTTCGTCCGGCGCATTCAGCGATGCGGCCATCGGAAATGGCAAGACGGTCAACCTGAGCAACAGCATCTCCGGGGCTGACAGCGGCAATTACACGCTCGTCGGTCAGAGCACTGCCTTGGCCGATATCACCGCTGCGGGTTCGGCCCAAACGCCGTCTGCGGGGACAAGTGCGCCCGCCGTGCCCACTCCCGCAGCGCTCACGGCCGGCGTCCAGGCCGTGACCGTGCGCAATGTTCTCGCGCAGGTGCAGTCAACCGTCCTGCCGCCGCAAGCCAGCGCGCAACCGCAGTTGCTGAGTCTGTCGTCCACGCTGGTGGTGCGCTCGCAACAGGATGGTGCAGCTCCCGCTGCGGGTAACGAGAGTAGCAGCGGCAATGCCGGTGGCAGGGGCGGCAGCAGTCTGGTCAATACCACTACCGGTTTTGGCACGCCGCCGCCCAGCCTGAACATCCAGAACGGTGGCATCCAGTTGCCGCCCGTCGCCATCAGCACTCCTCAATAATCGATCATGATTCCCATGTCTGAGTTATCACCCCGTTCGTTCCTGCTCCACCCGATCGCAGCCGCCTTGGTACTGGCCGGCCTGGCCCCGCTGGCCAGTGCCCAGACGGCTCCCGACGCCGGCAGCATCCTGCAGCAGTTGCAGCCTGCGCTGCCGGTAGCCCCTGCCACCAGCGCTCCCTCGCTCAAGCTGGAACCGCGCGATGAACCCGCCTTGCCGCAGACCGCGCCGTTCGGGGTCAAGCGTTTCCAGATTGCGGGCAATACCGTATTTGCCACCGAGTCCCTGCATGAACTGGTCGCGGGGGAGGAAGGCAAATCGCTCACCCTGGTGCAGATCAATACGCTGGCCGAGCGTATCACCCGTTATTACCAGCAACGGGGTTATCCGTTGGCACGCGCAATCATTCCGGTGCAGACCATCCGCGACGGCGTGGTGGTGATCCAGGTGGTCGAGGCGCGTTATGGACAGGTGCGGCTCAACAACAAGAGTGCAGTCAGGGACAGCCTCCTGCAAGCCACTCTCGATGGCTTGCAAAGTGGTGCGGTGATCGAGGATGAGGCGCTCAACCGCAGCTTGCTGCTGCTGTCCGACGTTCCGGGAGTCGGCGTGGCGGCCACGCTTGAACCGGGAGCGGCCGTGGGCAACTCCGATGTCACCGTCAACACCACCGTCAATCCCGCCACGCTGGGAACCGTTGCCGTGGACAACTACGGCAATCGCTATGTCGACCGGGTGCGGGTGTCGGGCAACCTGAACGTGGTCAATCCGCTGCATCATGGCGATCTGCTCAGTGCGACCGTCCTGAGCACGGGCAGCGGAATGAACTACGGCCGGTTGTCCTATGACATCCTGGTCAATGGCCAGGGCACGCATCTCGGCGCGGCCTACTCACTGCTGCGCTACAAGCTGGGCAGCGAGCTCTCGGCATTGGATGCCAACGGCACTGCCAGCGTGGCCAGCCTGTGGGGCAGGCATCCGCTGATGCGCAGCCGGCAGGCCAACGTCTATGCGCAAGTGCAAGTGGACGGCAAGCGCTTGCGCGATCACGTGGATGCCAGCGCCTTGCGCACGGACCGCCACCTGCTGAACTGGGTGATGAGCATCAACGGTGATATCCGCGACAGCCTCCTGGCCGGGGGAATCAGCATCTGGAGCCTGGGCTGGACCAGCGGCCGGTTGTTCTTCGACGATACCGCTGCTGCCGCCGCCGATGCGGCGGCCGGGCAGACCCGGGGAGGATTTGCCAAGTGGAACGCCAATTTCTCGCGCCTGCAGGGCATCTCTGCGGGCCATGCGCTCTATCTCAACCTGGCGGCGCAGTGGAGTGATGGCAACCTGGATTCCGCCGAGAAAATGACGGCAGGCGGCCCTTATACCGTGCGCGGCTATGATGTGGGTGCCATGAGCGGTGACAGCGGTTACGTTGGCACCATCGAATGGCGTCATGAGCTGGGCAATGGCTTGTCAGGGCAATGGCAGGCGATTGCCTTCCTTGACAGCGCCTACATCAAAGTCAATCAGCATCCGTGGAGTGCGGGTGCAAACAGCGGCAGCCTTTCGGGCGCAGGTGTCGGGTTGAACTGGAACGGGCCTGACCAATGGCGCGCGTCGGTCTCGGTGGCATCACGGGTGGGGGCGAAGCCTTCGATGGTGGCCAGCCAGTCTTCGGTGCGCGCCTGGGCGACCTTGAGCAAGGCGTTCTGAAGCGCGAGGGCATCGGCTTGCTGCCATTAGCGGCGATGCCTGGCGAGCATTGATGCGGTCATATCCCATCGGCTGACAGCCCCCGTGCCATGAGCATGGGAACGGGGGCGTCCACTGGCCCATTTCCGGTATCCCTTCACATCTTCGCAATCACCAGCTCGCACTTGCGAACTGATTCCTGGCCGCGCAGCATGTCGCCCTTGAGCGCATAGATCGGTGCACCGGCGGTGATGCTGCCGGTAAACCTGAATTGCCACATTCGGTCGGGATCGTTGACGCGGTAGCCGAAGCCGGTGATATCGAGCCGGTTGCTGCCGAACTGGCCGGTCAGGTTTTCCGCCCGTATGGCATCGCGGCGATGCAGGGAGATCGCGACCTTGCCCACTTCCGCCTCGAAATGCG
The DNA here is from genome assembly GCF_002296545.1 of Herbaspirillum sp. UBA812. Taxonomy (NCBI): domain Bacteria; kingdom Pseudomonadati; phylum Pseudomonadota; class Betaproteobacteria; order Burkholderiales; family Oxalobacteraceae; genus Herbaspirillum; species Herbaspirillum sp. UBA812. Next base: position 5,593 of record NZ_DBIC01000193.1, read on the forward strand.
CCTGATAGGCTTGCGAGAACTCGCCGTTGTCGGCGCGCGCTCCGCAGGTCATCAAGCCGTACCAGCGCTCGCCACTGCGCACGCTGTTCGGATTGGCCGGCGCTGATTGAGCGGCCCCGGCGGGCGGCAACTGCGCTGGCGGACGAACCGGCTGTGCGGGCAGAGCGGCGGGCGGAGCCATCGCGACGGGAGGCGCTGCCGGCGCAGGCAGCGCGGCCGGAGGCTGCGTCAATGCCGGTGGTGCGGGGGTGGCTGCGGTTGGCGTGCTGATCGTGCCGTTGCGCTTGGCGAGGACAGCGCGGCCGCGGGTCTCCAGATCGCGTATCCATTCGGCCGGTACAGCGAAGGAGAGATTCTGCACCGTGGCCCCGGCAATCATGGCGGTAGTGATGCCGATCAGTTCGCCCTTGTCATTGAACAGCCCGCCGCCGCTGGAGCCTGAAGAAATCGGTGCCGAGGTCTGCAGGAAGCGCAGCTTGCCCTCGTTATCCAGCCGCAATGCCGAGAGCAGGCCATCGCTGATGGTCTCTTCCAGCGCGCGCGGTGCTCCCAGCGTGAAGACCTTCTGGCCGACCCGCAGGCTGCGTGCGGGTGCGATGGTGACGGCGGGGGCCTTCATGCCTTCGGCTCGGACCTGGCAGAGATCGCGCTCCGGATCCGGAAACTCCAGCTTGCCCCCCAGCGTGAGATTGCCGCGCCGCAGCTTGAAGCTGCTGGCGCGCGCCAGCACGTGGCAATTGGTGACCAGCCGTTCCGGCCCGATCACGACGGCCGAACCGGTACTGAAGATCTGTCCTTGCGCGTCCATGGCCTGCACCACCCAGATACTGGGCGAGAGCTGCTGGAACAGGGTTTCGGCATCCAGTGCGTGGGCCGGCGGCGCTGCAGCGAGCAGGGGGCCGAGCAGGCCAAGGAGCTTGGTCAGGCGGAATCTCATGGAGGTGCGTCTCAGGGGGTAGGCAGGAGGTTCTTGAGGTCGTCGATGGTGACCTGGCCATTGCGCCGCTGTTGCGCTGCCGGCAGGGGCGTGAAGACCAGGGCGGACTTGATGACGTCCTGTTCGGGGGGAGCGGGTGACTGGCCTGCGCTTTTCACGTAGGGGCCGATGAGCCGCAGGACCACTTCGGCGCTCAGCACGGCCTGGCCGGGATACTCGGCGGGCTTGCGCAGCATCTTGACCACGGCATTGCCGGAGTAGGTGATGATGGGCGTGCCGGGTGTGTAGATGTAGATCGGGGCAGCGTGGGTGGCGGTGGGCGTGAGCCGGGCCAGGGGATCGTTGCCGTCTTGCGGGTCGCTTTGCCAGGAGGTATTGGTCATCGGCGGCGCGACCGGTTTGGGGACAGGATCGCTGGGCTTGAGGATGATGAAGTGGGAGTAGCCCTGTTGCTGCGTCAGTTCTGCGCAGCGATAGATCCAGTAATGCCAGACCATGTCGCGGCTGGTTTTGCCGTTGCCGGAGAAGGTGACGCGGTACAGGTCATCGGCCAGTTTGGCATCGGTATAGCCCCCGGTCAGTCCGCGCGGCCCGTAGGCGGTGGCGCAGCCGGCCAGCATTGCCGCCGCCAGCACGATGCCGGCAACGCCCCTGAATGATGATGTCAGCATCATGTTGTTCTTTGTTGTCGTGGATGATGTGGACCCGTTTTGGCCGGTATGAAGTTCTCATCCGGCAGGGCCTTGATTCAATGTGTGAATCTTCACATGGCGTTCTGACAAAGGGCTGACGGGGGGCTGACGGGGAGTTTTCTTCAGAGGAGAATGAGAGCGGACTAAGGCGGGTGGTGGCCTGGCGTTGAGTGATATGAATGTTTTTTGCTTTTTGATGACGGACCAAATAGATGCCGAGGAATCGTACAGTGAGTGGATTTCTGGATCAGGAAACCATCGATTGATTGACTTTTGGTGGGGTAGCGAGCCGTGTGCGGGATGAACACAATGCTATGGTACGCATTGCCACTGACGTGAGCTTCCAATGGGCTTCAAATCAAGACCTCGATCCGAATCGACAAGACCAATCCTCGCTGCAATACATGAAACCGCCTCCGACCTCCGTCGGCTGGGCTTCATCGACAAGCGCAAGATGCAAAAATACCAGGCGCTTTGTCTGGAGCCTGTGCCTGAATATGATGCTGGTGCCATTCGCGCGTTGCGGGCACGCTTTCAATTGAGCCAGGCAGTTTTTGCTGCTGCGCTCAATACCAGTACGTCGACCGTTCGGAAATGGGAGGTGGGAGACAAACGGCCCAGCGGCCCGTCGCTCAAATTGCTGAACCTGATCGACCGAAAAGGGCTGGAAGTGGTGCTGTGATAGATTGTGTGGTCGGTCAGCCACAACACGTGCTGACCGCTGGCCCAACAAAAAGGGCTCCAGCGAACTGGAGCCCTTCTCTTGTACTGCTGAATTTCTGGTAGGCCGTGCGGGATTCGAACCTGCGACCAACGGATTAAAAGTCCCATTACGCTGTACGTAAACACAGCGCAGATGCTGTGCAAGCGGCTTGTATCAAGGACTTAGCGCCATCAAATGCTGTTGATAAATACAGTGAAATGCGATTGGATGGCAGAAAAATGCACACCCTTAGCGCTTCTTTTTGGCCCCGATCTGGCCTACTGCACTGGCTAACTTGTCGGTGACCAGATGGCTATATCGCCGGGTCGAAGCACTGGACTTGTGGCCCAGCACCGCGCCCACAGTATACAGATCCACGTTCGAATTGATCATCTCCGATGCAGCCCCGTGGCGCAGGTCGTGGAACCTGGTTGACGGGTATCCTGCTGCCTCACGCGCAATTTCCCATTCGTCGTTAAATTTGTCAGGGCTGATCGTGAACCGTATCTTGCGAGCAAGTACAGCGATTCTAGGGTGAATCGGGATGATGCGCCGCTCACCGTTCTTCGTGTCTTCCAGCACAAATCCCTTTTTGCTGACCTTGGCACGCATGATTTCGGCCTTGCGCATGCCGGAGTAGAAGGCAATCCGGATTCCGGCTCGAGTCTGCCGATTGCGGCACTTGCGCGCGATCCTGAGCATTTCTCGCCGGTCCGGGTAATGGTGGCGCTCGTTCCGCACAGGAGGCATGACCATGCGTGCCGTCATGTCCTCATGCAATAACCCGATCTTGAAGCTGTATTTGATCGCGGCCCGGATGTAAGCAAGGATGTTCCGGGTTGAGGCATCGGTAAGGGCGCGCTTTGGCTTGCCCTGATGATCCTGTTTCGCCCGCAGATAGCCGATGAACAGTTTTGACCACTCATGCAGGTCTGTAGCATCCTGGCTGGCAAACTCGGCTGACCATCGCTGCAGGATCTGGATACGGGCTTCGGCGTCCTTCCATTCAGCATGTTTGTCTGCTACATGCTGCTTCACGCAATCGCCAATGGTGACAGTGGCTTTCTTCTGCCCCGTGGCGATTGCGTAGACTTCAGCCTCCCATTGCCTTGCTAGTGCGTCCGCTTCTTGGGCAGAAATTCCCGCAGGGAGAAGCTTTGTTTGCCGGTAACGCTGGCCGTCGATAATGCGATTGAACGTCCAGCGGAAACGCTTGCGGCCACTTTTTGTGATGGTTTCGATTGGCATGATTCGAGATACAGATACAATGATTCAACGTCATACACGTGGGTTTTGCGGGTCAGCTTGTAGCGCTTGATCCAGTGGCCAGCGGTATCCAATCGGCTGATAAGATGCTCGGGTATGCCAAGGATTGATGCTGCTTCCTTAGCCCCTACGCGGCGGCTTTCCTTAGCGCTCATCGTTCTCTCCCGGCCATCTCTTCCTCTCACGTGCTCGGCGCTGCTCGTCTCGGCGGGGACGGCGGCTCATGGCAGGCTCCACGCTTTAGCAGCGGCAGCAGAAGTAATGGCACGGCGTATCACGCTCATTTCATCTGCACCGCTGATGTCAGCGAAGAAGACGCAACCGCCCAGCTTGTTCATGATCTTGACTACGCCATCTTCGACCAGCAGGCCATAGTCAACCTGGCGCAATAGTCGGAAAGCATCGCCATCGTCGGCCAGCGGATCCCAGTCAAATCGATCGGTGCCTCCAACTTCACCATTTGATCCATACCAGATGTACGTGCCTTGCAGGGTGCCACTTGTGGCATCAAAATCGGTATCATCAGAAATCTTCCATTCCCATCCTCGCGCTGCAAAGTCTTCTTTCGTGGCGAATACTCGCGCCGCCTTGGCCGCCATCTCCAACAACTCGCGATCTGTGCTCATACGATCCTCCTGAATTCCACCACCCAGACCCACGGATTGGCTTCCCAGCTACCCGCGCCGCCGATGCTCTCCCATAGCGCCATGAAGGCCATGCGGTCATCGCCGCCGTTCAGGTCTTTGATCGGTGTGTCCTGTTCCTGCGCCCATGACATCGCGCCTTCGGCATAGGCGTCTGCTTGGCTGATGTCCTGCAGGCGCTCCACGCGCACGCCAGTTATCTCCAGCAGGATGCGGCTGGCGGCACGCGGCATGTGGATCGAGGGAATCCAACGCTCACCATGCTCAAGCTCGTAGCCGTCTGCGGCAAAAGCTGCCACATGCGAGAAGATGCGCGGACCTTCCGGCTTGTCCGGGTCAATCTTCCACCATGCCAGATGGGTTTCTTTCACCCAAAGGCGGTCGCCGGGCTGTCCATAGGGGCAGTGCATCGGAATCTCCAGCGGCCCCCAGCCGGTGCGATCGTGCTGGTTGTAGTACATTGTGAACGGCCCCCACTGCCCGCTGGCGCCGCGCGCCCACACCAAGTTCCGCTCGCGGTCCGGCTGCGGCTTCACCACGCGCCGGGTCTGAGTCTTCTGGCCTGCCAAGATGGCGCGCACCATCGGCGCGCTGAAGAGGATAGGGCGTTCTTTTGCAGTAGCGTTCATTGTTTGTCCTTCTTCCGGTTCTCCCTCACCCAATCAGGTATTCCGAAGAGGACTGCATGCCATGTTTTCCACAGGAGGATTAGAAGGCGGTCTAGCATGATGGGATGTCCTCTACTTCATCGCCAAACTTGCTAGTTACATAGCAGCGCATGGCTGCAATCAGCAGTGTCGGGCCTTTGAACGAATCCGCGCCGCCATTCGTTGCAAACCATCCGCTGGGATAGTGTGGTTCAGCGGTAATACGCTCTCGCTCGATGATCGGTCCGCCACAAGACCAATCGCAAGAAGGCCGATAATGCCATTCGCCAAGACGCAGATTCAGCGCGCGCCGTAGCTTAATTCCTTCAATTGTTCCGCCGCAGATATATCCACCGATGGAATCATCATCTTGGCAGTTGATTGTCCATTGGTTTTTCGCATATGGCTTGATAACCATCCCGTCAAGAGTAGTGTTCAATTCTGCCCGCGCCACCCAGTAATCCAGCGCTGCCCCTTCAAGTTCTGCTGTCTTCATGCTTCCTTCTCCTTGACTACGCGGTAGGCGATGATGTCAGACCGTGCGCCAACGTGGTCCCATGCGTGCCAGTCCGCACGACACGGCCTGGCAGATTCGTCATTGCTCCTGAATCGCACTTTGACGATTGTGCTGTCGGGTACAGGGCATTCCCCGCCCTTCCATTCGATCCAGCCATCGGCGTCGGGCTCGGCCGGTGGGGTTCCAACAACACGGTACGCGATAATGTCCACCGAGGTTCCTAGATGCTCCCATTCGCAAGACTTAGCCATGGGGGTGCCTTCCCATTCTCTTTCGCGGCAGCGAATTTCGACTTTTGTCATCGGCGGTACAGGGCACTCACCCCCGGCCCACTCAATCCATTCATGCATGCTCGCCCTCTGCCGGTTGTTTCACATCCAGGATTTCTGAGATATGCTTGCGGACGGCTTCAATCGCCAAATCCCAACCCTCGTCCGCGCCAGACCATTTCATCTTGTTGAGTTCGGCGCGCAAATCGCGCAGGGGGCCAGTGATTGCGGAAGCAACGCACGGCACATCCCAATCGCGATCTCCAATCGTGGAGGCCAGCGCCATATTTGCGTAGCGCATGGCAAATGCGGGCACGCCGCACGATTCGTCAAAGCCTTCAGGGTATCCTTCGCCTAGCTTGACTTTGCCGGCCAGTTTTTCAGACATGGCATGGATTGCTTGGTATCGCTGTGAATGCGTAGCCAGTTGCTGAACCTCCCAGACAGTCAGTGGCGGCATTTCTCCGCGCTGGGTGTGGGTAATAATCATATCGATGGTTGCTTGAGTAACTTGTCCCATAATCTTTCTATCCTTTCTATCGGTGAGGGTCAGAACTTCGATTCTTCGCCATTAGGGCCTTTCGGCACTGGCATGTAATGAGTCGGCCCATTCACTTCTGACCACTCTTCGCCATCCCATCCGTAGCCGCTCAAGTAGCACCATGCGGGGCCACGTCCAAAACTGTCTTTGCGAAACACGCAATTTGGAACTCGTCCCCATTCGCACCAGATATCAACGGCGTCCAAGCTATTTTCGATTTCCTTCGTGAGTGGCAGCCAATCCATCATCCCTCCTTATTCGCCGGTGCTG
>NZ_DBIC01000405.1:0-10236 GCF_002296545.1 Herbaspirillum sp. UBA812
CGCATGCTGGACATGGGCTTCATCCGCGACATCCGCAAGGTGCTGGCCGCCCTGCCGCCCAAGCGCCAGAACCTGCTGTTCTCGGCCACCTTCGCCGACGAGATCAAGAAGCTGGCCGACAGCCTGCTGAACAACCCGGCCCTGATCGAAGTGGCACGCCGCAACTCCACCGTGGAAGTGATCGCCCAAAAGCTCCACCCGGTCGACCGCGACAAGAAGCACCCGATGCTGGCGCACCTGATCAAGACCCACCAGTGGAAGCAGGTGCTGGTCTTCACCCGCACCAAGCACGGCGCCAACAAGCTGGTCGAACAGCTGGCCCGCGACGGCATCACCGCCATGGCAATCCACGGCAACAAGAGCCAGTCGGCCCGCACCAAGGCCCTGGCCGAATTCAAGGACGGCAAGCTGACCGCCCTGATCGCCACCGACATCGCTGCCCGTGGCATCGACATCGACCAACTGCCGCACGTGGTCAACTATGACCTGCCCAACGTGCCGGAAGACTACGTCCACCGCATCGGCCGTACTGGCCGCGCTGGCGCCACCGGTGAAGCCGTGTCGCTGGTCTGCGTGGATGAACGCGACCTGCTGCACGACATCGAGCGCTTCATCAAGCGCGAGATCCCGGTGGAAGTGATTGCCGGTTTCGAGCCCGACCCGACCGCCAAGCCGCAGCCGATCCAGCTGCGCAGCGGCCAGGGCCGTCACCAGAACGGTGGCGGACGCGGTGGCCAGCGCAGCGCTCCGCGCAAGCCCGCCGGCAACGGCAATGCGGCGGCACCGAAGCCGGCTGGCGGCAACGCCGGCCATGGCCAGGCAGCCAAGCCGCGCGCGGCAGCCAATGGCAATGGCAACGGTAACGGCAATGCCGCCCGTGGCCAGGGTGGACGTGGCAATGGTGGCGGCAATGGTGGCAATGCCGGCAACGGCGGCAACAATGCCAACCGCGCACCCAAGCCGGCCAATGCCAATGGCCAGCCGCGCAGTGCCGGTCAGCCGCAACGCCAGGGTGGTCCGCGTCCGTCGGCCCTGACCCATGGCGGCCAGCGCGCAGCCGGCAAGTAAGCAGGCTTCAAGCCGCTTTCCGGGCAGCATCGTTCATCGTCCATCACAAGAAAAGGAAAGACATGAGTGTGACCGTCATCAAGGCCGACCTCGGCAACGCTGCCCACGCGGCAGCGCTGTTCGAGACCCTCAATGCCTACGCTTCCGACGCCATGGGCGGCGGCAAGCAGCTCTCCGGCTACGTGCGCGAGAACCTGGCCGCCGAGCTGAAGAAACGTCCCACTGCCCATGTCTTCCTGGCCTTCGATGGTGAAACGCCAGCAGGCCTGGCGACCTGCATCGAAGGTTTCTCGACCTTCGCCTGCAAGCCGCTGCTGAACCTGCATGACCTGGCCGTGATGCCTGCCTATCGCGGCCAGGGCGTGGCCAAGCTGCTGCTGGCGGCGGTCGAGGACCAAGCCCGCCAGCTGGGCTGCTGCAAGCTCACGCTGGAAGTCCTGGAAGGCAATGCCGTGGCGCGTTCGCTGTATCGCGCCTGCGGCTTCGAGGGTTACGAACTCAAAGCCGAAACTGGCAAGGCCATGTTCATGCACAAGCCGCTGGCCTGAACACCGCCCGCCTGATTGCCTCAAAAAATGCCCGCATCAACCGATGCGGGCATTTTGCTTTTTGGCCTGAAACTTCACATCCCATCCACCCTGCTGACTCAGGCGCGGTGTTTCAGGCCCGGCAGGATGCACAACATTTCATAGGCCAGATTGGCGGCCACCAGTGCGGTGGTCCCGGCCTGGTCATAGGATGGCGACACCTCGACCACCTCGGCCGACACGATATCGAGCCCCTTGCAGCCACGGATGATCTCCGGTCCAAGCCCATGGATATCGCCGGGCAGACAAGCCTGCACCACCCGCTCGGGATCCAGCAAACTTTGTTCGCAGGCACGCCGGAAAGACATTCTGTGCACGACCCAAGTAAAAATTTCAGTCAGCACACATCCGAAGTGAAACCTTCTTCACATTCCCATAGTCTGATAAGCGACCTTTGATGAGCTTTGTGCAACATCGTTCGTCCCTCGTGTCAAAAAATTAAAACTATTGCAATTGGGAGCGCCACCATGGCGACATCATTCATTCCCGCGTCGACCGGAGCCGCGCCATGAATCTGGCCGACGCATTGCAGGCTTTTGCCTCCTCCGCCCTGAACCAGAGCAACCGGGCCATCCGGCTGCACTGGGGCAAGGCGCAAAGCACGCTGGAACAGGTGCTGGTCGTACAGCGGATCGACATCCGGGAAGGCCTCTACACGGGCATCGAAGGACACCTGACCTGCCTGTCCACCCGCTCCGACCTCCCCCTTAAAACCTTCCTCGGCCTGCCGGTGGCGGTGCGACTGGTCACGGATCGCGGTGCCCTGCACGAGATCTGCGGCCTCATCACCGATGCCCGGGCCGGACAATCCGACGGTTCGCTGGCGACCTATCAGCTGACGATCCGCGATGCCTTGTCCGTCCTGGAGAGGCGGGTCAACACCCGCATCTTCCGCAGCAAGAGCGTACCGGACATCATCGACACCCTGCTCAAGGAATGGCAGACCAGAAGCCCGGCGCTGGCCCGCGCGTTCGATTTCGACCTGGCCGCCACGGATCGCAGCCGCTATCCCCAGCGCGAGATGACGCTGCAGTTCAACGAATCCGATGCCGACTTCATTCGCCGCCTGTGCCGCCGCGAAGGGATTGCCTGGTTCACGGCCGCCGGCAAGCGCGCTCAGGAGGCGGCCTCATCCGGCGATGCCGGATTGCCGATCCACACGCTGGTCTTCTGCGACGATCCGATGAAACTGCCCCAGGCCAGCGCCGGCATCGTGCGCTATCACCGCGAGGCCGCAACGGAAGAGCGCGACGGCATCACGCTGTGGTCGGCCTCGCAGCACATTGTCTCCGGCAGCGTCCAGCGCGCCAGTGCCGACTACAAGCACGGCGCGATGGATCAGTCCTCGCAGGTCAGCATCCTCGACCAGGGAGAGGCCGGCAATGACCTGGCCCAGCTGCTGTCTGACAGCTTCATCGACGTGCCCCATGCGGCCGACTCCAGCGACGACTACCAGCGTCTGGCCACCGCCCGGATGCTGTCGCACGAACTGCGCGCGGCCAGCGTCGAGGGCAGCAGCGGCGTGCGTGACCTGGCCGTGGGCCGCTGGTTCGAGCTGACGGGCCACCCGGACGTCAGTCAACTGCCGCCGGAACAACGCCAGTTCATGGTCACGCGTCTGCATCATCGCGGCCAGAACAACCTGCCCAAGGCGCTCAACGAACGGGCGCAGCTCCTCTTCGACAGCAGCCGCTGGAGCAGCGGCCTGCCCGATCTCATCACGCAGTCGGCCACCTCCGCCACGGAAGAGACCCGTTACCAGAACAGCTTCAGTTGCGTGCGGCGCGGCATTGCCCTCACGCCGACCTATGATCCGCGCATCGACCTGCCGCGCGTTCATCCGATGACGGCAAGGGTGGTCGGTCCGAAAAACGAAGAGGTGCATTGCGACGAACTCGGCCGCATCAAGGTCCAGTTGCTGGGCCTCAATCCTGAGGATCACGCGCACGCCCAGGGCGCGGGCACCAGCGGTACCGATGCCGACAGTGCTTATGTGCGCGTGAGCAGCAGCTGGGCCGGCAATGGCTATGGCCACGACACCTTGCCGCGTGTGGGCATGGAGGTTGCGCTGGATTTCCTGAACGGCGATCCGGACAAGATGTTCGTCACCGGCGTGCTGCACAACGGACCGAACAAGCCGGCCACCTTCAGCCATGCGGGCGGCTTGCCGGGCAATCGGTTTTTGTCGGGGATGAAGACCAAGGAGATCCAGGCCAACCGCTACAACCAGTTGCGCTTTGACGATACGCCCGGCCAAATCAGCAGCCAGCTGGCCAGCGAACATGCGGCCAGCGAACTGAACCTGGGCTACCTGACCCAGCCGCGCACGGACGGCAACGGCCAGGCGCGCGGAGAAGGGGCCGAGCTGCGCACCGACGCCGCCGCCTCGCTGCGTGCCGCGCAGGGCATCCTGCTGACCACCTATGCGCGCAACAAGGCGGCGGGGCAGATGCTGGATCGCGACGAACTCAACGAACTGCTCGGCCAATGCACCGAACTCTTCAAGTCCCTGGGTGACTATGCCGGCCAGCACGGCGGCCAGGCGGCCGACAGTAGCGGCCAGAGTGCGCTGGCCGGAGCCTTCCGGAACTGGGATGCGGGCAGTACCAGTGGTGGACAGGACAGCGCCGCCTCTGCCCCTTCTGCCGCGCACGCCATCATGGCCTTCGGCGCGGCCACGGGTTCGGTGGCGGTGACGCCCAAGACCCAGCTGAACTATGCCGGCGAGAACATCGACCAGGTCGCGCAACAGCATCTGCAACTGATGAGCGGCCAGCGCTTCAATGCCACGGCGGGCCAGGGGATGCAGCTGTTTTCTCGTGGCACCGGCATCCAGGCGATTGCGGGCGAAGGGCCGGTGCTGCTGCAGGCGCAGAACGCAGCGCTGACTGCCAATGCGCAGAAAGGCGTGAAGATCAGCACCAACGAGAACGAGGTCCTGATCACTGCGCCGACCATCCGCCTGGTGGCGGAAGACGGCAGCTACATCAAGATCGGTGGCGGCGTGACCATGGGGACCCAGGGCGACATCAAGCTGCTGTCGGCGTCCCATCAGTGGGGCGGTCCGTCGACGCAGCAAGCGGCCAAGGCCAGTTTCAGCAATGCGCCGACGGATCAGCGTTTCCGTTTGCATTATCCGGGCGAGTCCGCCGAGACCGCGCCTGCTGCGGCCAATCAGTCTTACCGCATCACGCTGGACGATGGCCGGGTGATCGAGGGCAAGAGCGATGCGAACGGGCTGACTGAATTGGTCAAGGATGATGCCATGCGCATACTCAAGATCGATATTTTGAAACCTGCGTTATAAAAAGGAACAAGGAATCATCATGGGCGATAGCAACGATGCCAACCATGTCGCTGCCAGCGGTGCAGCGGTCTCCCACGCCAACCGGTGCAGTGACCGGCCGATAGAAGTGCCGGCCGACCTGCCGGGGATTGTTATCTTCATTCATGGGGTCAATGATCCGGGGGCGGTGTATTCCTTTGTTGAGGAAGGGCTTTGTCAGGGGCTTAATGAGAGATTGGATCGGCGGGATTTGAAGGCGGGGAGTTATGGAGAAAGCTATAAAAATCTCAAACAAAAAAAAGATCCTAATGTGGTCGATGCAAAGATATTGGCTGATCCAGATACCTTTCTTTATCAGCGCAAAGAAATTACCGGCAAAACCAAAAGTGTCTTCATCCCGTTTTATTGGGGCTATCGCGCCAGCGACGATGAAATTGCCCGGTTTGATTCCAAGGGAAAAAGCAATACAGATAAAATCCGTGGTGGCACGGATGATGGTCGCGGCTTCCTGACAATGCGTGGACAGTATCAGGACCTGCAAGGCAACCGCCTCGACAAGAACTTCGGCAAAGGCGGAGGCTTTTTCGCCAATGCGACCAACAATATTCCCGATATGTATGGCCAAGGCTTCAGAGCGGACAGAGCGGCTCGAACCGGTACCCGGCTAGCCCTGAGTGCGGGAACGCTCTATGCCGCTGACGGACCAGATCGTCGCTATTTCGTCATGGCTGCTACGCGCCTGGCCCGGCTGATCAGGCTGATCCGATCTATCGAGCCCTCGGCACTCGCCAAAGGAAAAAACAAAGTTCCTGGAAATGAGACGATTACCATCATGGGCCACAGCCAGGGGACGATCCTGACCCTGCTGGCCCAGGCCATCCTCAGAAAGGACGGCGAGCGTTGCGTCGATTGCGTCATCATGGTGGATAGCCCCTATAGCCTCTACCAGACGCCAGACTGCAATCAAACCGGCCAGGCAAAGCTACAAACGCTGATCAACATCGTCAACGAGGTGACGAGCGCACCTTACAGGTTGCCTGACCTGGCAGATCTGCTGATCACCAACTGCGAGTCTGGTGGACGGGCCGGTCCAAAATGGAAGCCATCAGCGGGGAGTCGGCTGGAAAAAAGCGGCAAGCAGTGGGTGACTTTCGACGAACGCGATAACCGGGGCAAGGTGTATCTCTACTTTTGCCCGGAGGATACCGTGGTCGGGATGAGCAAGGTTCATGGCATAGGAACATTTGGAATTCCGGATGTAGTGCCGGCAGACGGCACGGCAAAAACACAGCAAAACAAAAAGAGTATGGATGCCATGAAGGCTTTGGCAAAACATGGACGTTTTCTCCAGAGAATGTGGACGCGTATGGAGCGTATCGATCCAGCAGACGGGAAGAGAAAGAAGGTACTAGTCGGAACCAAGCCGGGATCAGTGCCGATTCGCGAGATAGCGGAGCGTCTGAACCCTGGACCGGCAGATGGGATTTCAAACGCAGCGAATAACCTGTTCATGCAAGATAAATTCATCCCGGCAGAAATGCGCTACATCAACGGCGAAGAGCTCAAGCCGCCATGTGAACCGGACCTGTATGGCGGCGAGATCAAGGGCCGCAAAGGAGGACCAGATCGTTGGGGAAACGACCGCATCGGTATGGCAGAACCGGATGATGTGACTCAGAACGTCATTCTCGGGAATCAATACGCCAGCATGAAGTGGAAGCAGATGGACGTTACCAATGACGTGGGTTATGACCTGGAAAAGGCCAAGAGAGATTTCAATGCAAAAAATCCGTCCATTGATGATCAGGCCCATCACTGGCGATTGCAGCCCATTCTATCTAATACATTGGCCATGGGCCCCGTCAGCTACACGGTAGAGCGCGAGGAGACCCCCAATGAAGCACGCAAGAGAATGAAGAGTGATGAGGATGTCTACCAGGCCAACAACTATCACTCGGCCATCTTGCACGCAACGGAGAACCAACGGTGGGTAACGGCGATGGACGTGGCGATTGGGCAGGCCGTGACATTGGATGATCCAGTTTGGCGTGAATTAATCTTGGCAATTGCAGACTGGAAATTAAGCCCGTACGCCTATTCCATTATTCTGGCGAATCGAGCATACAAAGAAAAGCTATCTCAGGAGAACAAGGACTTTATAACGGCATGTAAGGACTATTACCAATCCGGCACGTTCCCCGCTGAACGTTTTGTCTCGATGGCGATGCCCGATCTGGTGGTAAATGAACTGACAGATGAGGCACTAAAGGCCCGGTACGAGAGCATGGAACCCGATATACGCTTTTATCAGAATCAGGTGGGAACAGCGTTTGGCAACTTGGGAAATATGCGATGAGGCCCCGCATTTGGCCTTATTTGGCCGCATTTTTATTGATGGCACTTCTATGGAGTGCCTACATCATGACCGAGAGCTACCATCAGTGGCAAATAACAGGACAGGAAACGATGAATATGGGAAGCAATATTCGGAACGGAATCTTAGGTGCACTCGGCATTGCTGTTGTAGCGTTTGTGGGAAATTTGGCATGGATGCATGGCACATCGAGTGCCGCAGCAACGGTTAGCGCACAACCAAAGGTCTCTCCAGGGACAACGGAAGCAACTCTTTCCGGGGCAAAGAAGATACTCACCCAGACGGGAAATAAGTTTGTGTTGGAAGTAAGAGGAATGGGCGTAGTCGTCGGCGAAGATACAGACGAGGAAATATGGCGACTTATTGAGAAAAAAGCCAACAATCATGAGAGTTATCGCTCAAAAAATCCGGACGACTACTCGAATAGTGCTGACGAACGCTTATCCAAATTGGGTGTTGTCACTAGTGTTTCTCTTGAAAGGGGCGCTCGGCGTGCTGTCGAACAATGGCCCATCCCCGTCATCATCTGGTATCCACCAAAGGCGAAGGACGGAACACGGCCAGCTGCAAACCTGGCGGGCCTGCGTCAAATGGCAAGCCTGGGTGTGACCTTGCTGTTGTGGCAGGAAGACGCCAATACCGATGACGGCGCAGCGATGATAGAAAAGCTGTTCGCCTTTTTTGATACTCATCCAGATGCGCCCGCAGCGCTGATCTTCAGTACTGACGGATCCATGCTTCGAACGCTGATTGAGACACCCGGCCGTATTGACACGCCAAAGATCGGCCACGTCATTCCCGCGATGCCCGATAGTGTCGCAGCCTTCCTGGTAACCCGCTCGGACCGGGTCGACAATTTAGTCCGCCCCTATGCAGTGAAGCAGACTGCCAACATCAATAAAAACGACACCGAATATGACATCGTCAAGCTATGGAATTTCTTCTGGCGAAATAGCCACGATCAAGGCCCGGACAGTTTCAATGCGTATTTCATCAAGAAAGAAAAGGAAGCCGGGGTCGCCAATCCTTCGGCCATCGGTGTCATGTCCGCAAACTGGTGGCAAGAAAAACTACCGGAATTATGGAAAACGATCAGCAACCAAGGCCCCGGCGACTTCAAGCCCTCGCCCTACCTCCCGGTGCGCTGGACCAACTGGCAAGTCGAGCAATTTGACGATGCTCCCCTGCTCGGCTATCTCCATCGCCCAGTCGACATAAAACTCACCGATGACAAAGGCCAACCGCTGAAAACCGCCCTGCAAGCAGCCGCCCTGAAAGCCGGCTGGGAAGCGGCCATCGCCGGACTGCCTGAAGCCACCGAACCCAAACGCGTCTTCTACGACACCACTGGCAACAAGCAATGGGTCATCCCGCTGAACCAGGCATTGATGCAAATGGGTACCTCCGCTCCGCATCCAGACGAGGTCAAGGAAGGCTACGACATCGGCGCACGCATCGGTAACACCGGCACCAGTTCACCCATGGTACAGATCGGTCTCGGCCTGATCGCCAGCTATCACCAGGGCGGTGCCAGTGCGACGGTGAACCGCCGCCCGAACGGCATGGCCAGCATCATCATGGTCAGCCCGCCGGATGAAACGACCAAGGCTACATGGGCCAAGAATCACGCGGGCAAGAGCCCGTTTGATTGATGATTACAAGACGCGTTGATGCCTGCATCAACGCGTGACGACAAGAGAGACATGATCTTGCATCTTCAAGGCATCAGCGGATATGGCAAATAGTTTGCGGAATAGTGCATTAGCTGCGCTTGGCGTTGCCGTCCTCGCATTTTCTGGAAGTTGGGTCTGGATGCATCGTTCATCGAATGCAGCCGATGGGGAAACAGCTCAACAGCAGCTTACGTCGGCGGCGGAGACGCATCATTCCGGCGACCAAATCATGCTAGCGCAGACAGGACAGAAGTTTGTGCTGGAAGTGCGAGGCATGGGAGTCGCTGTTGCAAAGAAGACTGATGAAGAAATCTGGGAGGCAATTGAAAAGAAGGCAGACAATCACGCCACCTACCTTTCCCAAAATCCAGAGGATTACACAGATAGCGCCGACCAGCGTTTGTCAGATTTAGGCGTGGCAACAGGACTCTCTTTTAGAGAAGCAGCAGGCCGTGCGGTGGATCAGTGGCCGCTGCCTGTGATTATCTGGTATCCACCAAAGTCGCAGCGCACCCATCGTCCATCAGAGGATCTCGCCGGTCTACGTCAACAAGCGGGCCTGGGTGTAACGCTGCTGCTATGGCAAGAGGACGCCAACACTGATGACGGTGCGGCCATGATTGAAAAGCTCTTCTCCTTCTTTGATACGCATCCAGATGTTCCGGCAGCATTGATATACAGCGAAGATGGCTCCATGACGCGTTCTCTAGTGGCAACGCCGGGCCATGTCGATACACCTAGAGAGGGTCACGTTATTCCCGCTATGCCTAACAGTGTGGCCGCATTCCTGGTCACCAGATCAGATCGCGTCGATAAACTCATCAGGCCTTTTGTAGTCCAGCAGCGATCAAATATCAATAAAAACGATACCGAATACGACATCGTCAAGTTATGGAATTTCTTCTGGAAAAAAAATGACGACCAAGGCCCCGAGAGCTTCGACGCCCAGTATGTCAAAGAAGAGAAAGCAGCCGGAGTAGATACACCCTCTTCAGGAGCAATGTCCTCAACCTGGTGGCAAGCCCAGCTCCCTGAGCTATGGAAAACCATCAGCAACCAAGGCCCGGGTGACTTCAAGCCAACACCGTATATCCCCGTGCGATGGACTGATTGGCAGCTGAAGCAATACGACAGCGCCCCCCTGCTCGGCTATCTCCATCGCCCAGTCGACGTAAAACTCACCGACGACAAAGGCCAGCCGCTGAAAACCGCCCTGCAAGCAGCCGCCCTGAAAGCCGGCTGGGAAGC
>NZ_DBIC01000397.1:0-7092 GCF_002296545.1 Herbaspirillum sp. UBA812
TTGCGGCCCAGCGCGGAGGCAGCACGGTTTTCGGAGCTCATCAGGGCGATGTGCAGCATGTCATCGCGGCTCAGGGTCGCGCCCACGCGCAGGCGCGAGCTGCTGTGCTTTTCGCGGTCGACGTCGTCATCGGTGACGGTCAGGGTTTCTTCCATGTTCAGGCGCGCTTCGACCACCACCAGCGCGGTCATCAGCTTGGTGACCGAGGCAATGGGGAGCGCAACTGAAGAATTCTTCTCGAACAGCACTTGCGAACTGGCCTGGTCGATCACCAGCGCCACGTTGGAGCGCAGTCCGACCGGATCAGGGGTGAGATTGAGGCCGGCCAGATCACCGGCGGTCATCACCGGCGGCACCACCGGAATGGACGGCGCGGCCGAGACGCGCTGGTAGCTGATGTGACGCTTGCCCTTGACCACGCTGACCTTGCGGACCAGTTTTTCGCGGTTGTTCAGGGAGCCTTTGGCCACCGTCTTGCTGACGGCCTGGGCCGGGCGTTTGGCCACGACTTTCTTGGCCGGCGCTTTCTTGGCGGCATTGTTGACCGTCTGGGCAGCGGCAGGAGCCAAACCAGCGTGGATGAACAGAAGTGATGTGAAAATGGCCAGCGCTGATTTGATCATAGGTGGAACTCCCCCCAATTTACCCTGAAAGTACACAAGAGAAACGTTGGCAGTGTAGCAAAATGCAGATTTTTCGCAAGAGAATTAAGACGTTAGCGCATTTTTTTAAACGCGTTTCTATCTCCGCGCCCGATCCGGTGCCCCACACTTTTTCGGGATTTACTGCAAATTTGCCGGGTGGCTGCTCGATGTTTTTCGAATTTTCTCAAGCAAAACCCAGGCCAACGAGACGGCATATTACCAGTCTAGCTGTCAGCTTTCGGTCACAATCACGATAACAGACGGCAATACTGACCCCAGATGTTCGCTTTACCATAATCCAAAGTGAATTGATAACGAGGCAGTGTCACATATCGTTGACGCCCCGTCTCCTGCCTTCAAGGGCGGGGGGCGGGGCGTTTCCATTGGCCGGGATCGAACGCGCCGGCATAGTCCGGTCAAGGCTTTCGGGCATCCAGCATGGCCACGTCGATGGAGAACGAGCAGGCCGCGTCGAGCGCGAAATAATCCTTCACCTCGCCGGGCGCAGCCTGCCACAGGGCGCGAATGGCGGTGATGCTGTCTTGCGGAGTACGCATCCGGGCCACCCAGGAATCGAATTCCAGGCGCAGCTTCCAAGTTTTGTCGTAGGCGATGGCAAAGCCGGCTGCTTTCAGCAGCTTGCGCCAGGAATTCAGGCTGACATTGCGTACATGTGAAGTATCGCGCAGCAATTCGATGGCCTGCACGTAGGTATCGGCCAAGACGTCCGCCGGCGCGGCGGTGTCGATGACGATGAAACGCCCGCCCGGCTTGAGCACGCGAAATACTTCATTCAAAGCCTGCGGCAACTGCCGCCAATGGTGGGCCGAAAAGCGCGTGCAGACCAGGTCGAAGCTGGCATCAGGAAAATCCAGCCGGTCGGCACTGCCCTGGCGCACGGCAAGGTTGCCGAAACCGCGTCCGGCGGCGGCAGTCGCCACCACCTTCAGCATCTCTTCAGACAAGTCATAGGCAATCACCTTCTCCACCACCGGTGCCACGGCGAAACTGGCGTGGCCGCCACCGCAGCCCAAATCCAGCACGCGTGCACCGGGGATGGAGGCGGCGATCTGCGCCAGCTCCTGCAGGTCGGCTCCCTGGGCATGGACGCTGCTGGTGAGGTAGGCGGCGGCGGTACTGCCGAACTGTTCGGTGACGACTTGCTGATGGCTGCGCATGGCGGGGCTCCGGGGCGATATGAAGGAAAAGACAGCAGTGCTGTGAAGGAAACGCCAGTCTAGCGAATTCTTATCCTGTTACAAGTGAAGCATTTATACTATTACCCCGACCACCACCCTGCCCGTCTTCATGGAACCCGACCTCGCCCGCCGCGCCCTTGGCGACTTCCTCAAATCCCAGCGCGAACAAACCGCACCAGCCCAGGCCGGCCTGCCGCATCTGGCCCATGGCCGCCGCCGTACCCCCGGCCTGCGGCGTGAGGAGGTGGCGCAACTGTGCGGCATCAGCGTGACCTGGTACACCTGGATTGAACAGGGGCGCACGGATTCGGTCTCGCCCCAGGCGCTGGCGCGCATCGCCGATGCGCTGCACCTGCCGCGTGCCAAACGGGCCTACCTGTTTGAATTGGCGGGAAAGAAAGATCCGGTGTTGCCGGAGCAGCAGGCCGCCACCGTGGTGGCGCCGGAAATCCTGGAAGTGGTCAGCCAGTTCCGTGCCCCGGCTTATTTGCTGGACCGCTATTGGAATGCCGTGGCCTGGAATCCGGCGGCGAGGAAGCTTTTTGCAGGGTGGCTGGATGGCAAGGAAAAACCACCCAACCTGCTGCGCTTCATGTTCAGCAGCGCGGCCGCGCAGTCATTGACGGTGGAATGGGAACAACGGGCGCGGCGGCTGGTGGCCGAATTCCGCGCCGATAGCGCCAGCCTGCTGGATGATCCGGAACTGCTGGGACTGGTGGAGGAATTGTCAGCCGCCAGCCCGCTCTTCCAGCGGGCCTGGCACCTGCAGGATGTGATCGAACGTGAAGGTGGCGAGCGCCGCTTCCAGCATCCGCAGCTGGGGGAACTGCTGTACCGTCAGGTCAATTTCCGCGTGGCCAACCGACCCGACCTGAAGCTGGTGACGCTGATGCCGGGCGCGATGACGCCCGGCTGAAGAAGGCAAGGCGCCGGTTGGCTTACTTGCGCACCACGAAGGCCACGCCGATCACACCCACCAGCATGCCCAGCGCACCGATGAGGCTGAACGCTTCACCAAACATCAGCCAAGCCATGACGGCCGTGGTCGGCGGCGTCAGGTACAGCAGACTGGTGACGCTGGTGGCAGCACTGCGCCGGATCAGCGCAAACAGCAGGAAGATCGCGCCAATCGACAGCGCCAGCACCGACCACAGCAGTGCGCCGATGAATTGCGGTGTCCAATGGACGTTGCTCAACTGCCAGTCCAGTCCTTCGACGGCCACGGCAAAGGGCAAGACGACGACGATGGAAGCCATGAACTGGATCGCCGTGCCGGTGCGCAAATCGAAGTGGGCGCAATAACGCTTCTGGTACAGCGTACCGGCCGTGATGCACAGCAAGGCAAAGACGCACAGCGCGATGCTGGCAGTGGACAGGCCAATCAGTGAAATCTTGTTGGCCACCACCAGACCTACCCCGCACAGGCCCAGCGCCAGGCCAATCCACTGCCGGCCCTTCACCGACTCGCCCAGCAAGGGGGCGGCGAAGGCAGTGAGGATGGGTTGCAGCCCGACGATCAGGGCCGACAAGCCGGCCGGCATGCCGATCTTGATGGCGCACCAGACCCCGGCCAGGTAACCCGCCTGCAGCAGCACACCGGCCACCGCGACATGGCGGATGCGGCCGTGCGGCCACGGGGCGCGGAACAACAGCACCAGCGGCAGCAGGACCACCAGCACCCCGGTGAAGCGCAGCAGCAGGAACGTCAACGGCGGCGCATACGGCAGGCCGAACTTGGCCACGATGAATCCGGTACTCCAGATCAGCACGAACAACAAAGGCACCAGGCTCATCAGGAGCTGGCGAGGCCGGCGGGCACCGGCGGCGGATTGCATCATTTCTTTTCCATCAGCGGGCGCACGGGGGTGCTGCCCGGGTCATCTCATCGTGCGCTCCAGCGGGCAGCGTGGAGGCTGGCGAGTCTTATCGTTTGTATGTGTACGGCGACGGTCTGTTCGATATCTCGTCCGTAACCGCCCGCCATCGTAACCGCAACCGGGATTTTATGCTCGCGGGCATAGCCGAAGACCGTCTCGTCGCGGGCCGCCAGTCCGCCCAGGGTCAGCTTCATCTTGCCCAGCCGATCGCCCTCATGCGGGTCGGCCCCGGCCAGGTAGATCAGCAACTGCGGGGCGAAACGCTGCTGCAGGGTGTGCAGGGCGTCGCGCAGGGCTTGCAGGTAATCGGCATCCCCCACGCCATCTGGCAAGGCCACGTCGAGGTCGCTCTGCTCTTTCTCGAAAGGATAATTGTTCTCTCCGTGCAGCGACAAGGTGAACACCGAATCATCACGCGCCAGGATGGACGCGGTGCCGTTGCCCTGATGCACATCCAGATCGACGATGGCCACCCGCGCCGCACGGCGTTCCGCCTGCATCAGCCGGGCCGCGATGGCGGCGTCGTTGAAGACGCAAAAACCTGCACCATGATCGGCGTAGGCGTGATGCGTACCGCCGGCCAGGTTGACCGCGATTCCCTCGCTGAAGGCGGCGCGGCAGGCGGCAATGGTGGCTCCTGAAGAGCGGCGCGAGCGTTCGACCATCTGCGGCGACCAAGGGAAGCCGATCTCGCGCTGTTCGGCGGCAGTCAGCTGGCCGGCACTGGCGCGGGCGATATAGTCCGGATGGTGGGCCAGCGCCAGTTCGCCGTCGCTGGCGGGCTGAGCCTCGTGAAAGTCCAGATCCGGCACGGCAGCCGCAGCCCCCTCCCGGATCATCCGGTACTTCACCATCGGGAAGCGGTGGCCCGGTGGCAGGGGTAAAACGAAGTGATCACTGTAGTACGCTTTCACATTGATTTTCCGTTACGTTGATGTGGTTGCCGCATTGCAACAAAACGCTTTGCTGCGCAGCGCAAACGATTGCGCGCCCCGCAACGATAACCGCTTTTGATGCTGCGACGCAAAAGCTCATCCGGAATGGCATCTCTTTTCAGAAAATTCCTAAAACAGCGCTAAGTCCTTGATTAGACTTGGATCAATTTTGAAGCGCTTTTTATGATTCCCGTGCGTTGAAACGTTTGACTTTATGCACGATTGAACTAGAATCCGCCTTGTGCATCGCATCATATTCAAAGAAGAAATTACATCGGGGATCCACCTGTCAACACTGATCGGTCCGTAAGCAATCACTGTCGCTGCCTTGTTCATCAACCCATCAACGAGAAGGATGTTTCAACATGACGACCTACACCGAGCAATTTTCCGCCGCTGCCAAAGCCAACGCTGAAGCGCAAATCGCCCTGTTCAACCAGCTGGCCAGCAAGACCTTTGAAGGCGTGGAAAAACTGGTGGACCTGAACCTGAAGGCTGCCAAGTCCTCGCTCGAAGAAACCCAGGCTGCTGCGCAAAAGCTGTTCTCGGCCAAGGACCCGCAAGAATTCTTCACCCTGACCAGCTCGCACGCCCAGCCGACGCTGGAAAAGTCGGTGGCCTACAGCCGTCACCTGAGCGGCATCTTCTCCAGCACCCAGGCTGAACTGACCAAGGCTGCCGAAGCCCAGATCGCCGAAGTCAACCGCAAGGTCGTGGCGATGATCGACGAAGTGGCCAAGAACGCCCCCGCCGGTTCCGAGCAGGCCATTTCGATGTTCAAGTCGGCCATCGGCAACATGAGCGCCGGCTACGAGCAGTTCACCAAGAACGCCAAGCAAGCCGCTGAAGTCCTGGAAGCCAACGTGACCAACGCCGTGGACCAGATGTCCCAGGCTGGTGCCAAGGTGACTCGCGCTGCCAAGAAGTAATCTCCGGGTTCTCCCGCAGAAACGAATGCCCCGGTCTTGCCGGGGCATTTTTTTTGACCTGCGCCAACGCCAGCAGCGGCCTCAGTTGCTGATCTGATACTCGGCGTGCAGCGCGCGCAGGCCTTCCTGCATCTTCTCGAAGGCCGGCTCCACCTGGGCCGGATCACCCTTGACGCCCAGATCGATGTGGCGTCGGGTCTTGTCGTCGCCCACGTGCGGCAGGCTGAACACCTTCACCAGCGGGAATTGCGCCTCGATGGCTTCCATCAGCGGGGTCAGGGTCGATTCCATCGCTTCGAACACCAGCATGGAGCGCTCGGCCCAGGCCTGGCGGTGGAACTGGTCGGCGTAATGGGTCTCCAGCACCCACTCGAACATCGGCCAGGCCATCACCGGGAAGCCCGGCGCAAAGTAATGCGCACCGGTGCCGCTGGTGTTGTTGAGCCAGAAACCGGGGATCTTGTTGTAGGGGTTGGGGATGATGGAGGCGCCCTGCGGGAATTCGCCCATCTTGAGGCGGTGCAGGTTGTCCGCGGCATTGAAGTCGGGGGTGGTGCCGGCTTCGCGGGCCATGTCGGCGATGCGCTCCTGGATCTTATCCTTGGCTTCGGGATGCAGCACCAGCGGCACGCCCAGTGCGGCAGCCGCGCACTGGCGGGTGTGGTCGTCAGGGGTGGCGCCGATGCCGCCGGTGCAGAACACCACGTCGCCAGTGGCAAGAGTGCGCTTGAGGGTGGCGGTGATGCGCTCGGGGTCGTCGCCGACGTACTCGGCCCAGGACAGTTGCAGTCCGCGCTGGCTGAGCAGCTCCAAGACCTTGGGGAAATGCTTGTCGATGCGGCGGCCCGAGAGGATCTCGTCGCCGATGATGATGAGTCCGAATGCCATGAGTCTGTCTGCCCGATAGGTTGATGAAACACTGCGGCGATTATGCCCGATTCGGGCCGGGGACGGATTGCCCTGCCCCGGGTTCGTCTCGGGTAGAAACCATCAAACCGGCGTCAACGTGGCGTCACGTCGATGACGCCCGCGTCCGGCGGCCCATCCGGTGCCTGGCCGCTGCGATGGCGCAGCAGCGCTTCCAGGCAATAGAACTGGAACCACAAGCCGGTGAAGACGAATACGACTACATACAGCCAGATCGCCACCGCCGCCAGCGCCGGCAGCAGGATCACCGACAGCACCCCGCCCAGCCACAGCAGCGTCGGTGCCGCACCGAGCGCACCGGCGATGGTGCCCACGGCCAGCAGCGGCCAGCGATGCAGGTGCAGGACGGCACGCCGTTCTTCGGTGCTGGCGTAGTCGGCCAGGGTGTCATAGGCCATCACGCGATAGGTCAGCCAGCCCCACAGCAGCGAGTGAATGACGAAGGCCAGCGGCGGGATCAGGAATACCCAGATCGTGGCCAGCCACAGCACCGTGAAGACGGCGAAGCACCACAGCGAGGTCCACAGGCTGGCGGGCCCGCCGCCGCCGCGGCGGTTTTCCACCACGGGGGAGGGGGGGGG
>NZ_DBIC01000341.1:0-12757 GCF_002296545.1 Herbaspirillum sp. UBA812
CGGTGCAAGCGTTACGTAGACAACGTTGAGACCATCAGGAGACCGCCATGCCACGAACCACCCGCAGGCCCATGCTGTATCCGGCCTTGTTGAGTCCTTGCCTCATCGCGCTGCTGGCCGCATGCAGCAGCGCGCCCGAGAAGCCTGTCACCGACACGCCGGTGAGCACGCCACAAAGCTGCACCGCCTTGCGTACCTTCACCCTTCCGGCCGCGGCCATTGGCCTGGCTACGCGCGGTGCGCGCGTGACCGCCACCGAGACCGTGGCCGCCAGCGGCGAGGGCGCCAAGGCCATCGGTGCTTACTGCAAGGTGAGCGGCGTGATCAGTCCGGTCGATCCCGCTGCACCGGCGATCCGTTTCCAGGTGGACCTGCCTGCGCAGTGGAATGGAAAGGCCCTGATGTTCGGTGGTGGCGGCTATGACGGCACCATTCCGGACGTGGCCGCCAACGTCCCTGCGGGCGCGGCCACGCAGCCCGGTCCCTTGGGGCGCGGCTATGCCACCTTCGCCAGCGATTCCGGCCACCAGGCCAATGCCACCACGTCGCGCGATGGTTCGTTTGGCAGCAACGACGAAGCCTTGCGCAATTTCGCGGGCGATGCCTTGAAGAAAACGCGCGACGCGGCGCTGGCCATCGTCACCGCCCATTATGGACAGCGGCCTGCACGGGTGTATTTCGCCGGCGGCTCCACGGGCGGACGTGAAGCCCTGGCCATGGCCAGTCGCTGGCCCTCTGATGTGGATGGGGTAATAGCCTTGTATCCGGCCTGGAATGCCGTCGCACTGAACCTGCAGTTTGGCCGCATGACGCAGGCCATGGCGCAGCCGGGGGCCTATCCCGATGCGGCCAAGCGCAAGCTCCTCTTCGATGCCGCCATGGCGGCGTGTGACCGTCTTGATGGCGTGGCCGATGGCATCATCAGCAACGTTGATGCCTGCAATGCGCGTTTCGATCCGGCCACGGCCTCGCTCAACGGCAAGCCCTTGCGTTGCGAAGGCGGAGGCGAGGGCGGCGACGGTTGCCTGTCGGACGCGCAGATTGCTGCCTTCAAGGTCTTCAGTACGCCGCTGGAGTTGCCTTATCCACTGGCCAGCGGCGAGACGCGGTATCCAGGATTCAACACCTGGGGCACGGATTGGGGCATGGGCACAGGCGGTCCTTTCCAGGCCATCATCCAGACACTGGGACTGGGCACCGAGCAGCCCGCCAATCCGATGCCGGGCGTGAGCAGCAAAGGCAGTCCGCCGTATCACAGCACGTTCTGGGATCAGTGGGTGCGCTACTTCGTTACGCGCGATGTGAACTTCAATCCGCTGGCGCTGGATCCGCTGCGGCCGGGCGGGTATCAGGCGCGGGTGGTGGCGTTGAACGGCTTGCAGGATGTGAATCAGACTGATCTCTCGGCCTTCCGCAACAAGGGCGGCAAGATCCTGATCGCGCATGGCACGGCCGATGCGCTGGTCAGCACGCAGGCCACGCGGCAGTATCTGGGGCGCTTGCAGAAGGCGATGGGGGAACAGCAGCTTGAAGGCTTCGTGCGTTATTACGAGATCCCCGGCTATGGGCACGTGTTTGGTACGGCTTTCAATGCGTCCTGGGATTCATTGACTGCGCTGGAGCAATGGGTGGAGCAGGGGAAGGCCCCGGTGGATCAGATCGTGGTGGATACCACTGCGGTACCGGGGCGCAGCCGGCCGTTATGCCCTTATCCGGCATGGCCGCAGTATCGGGGGAGCGGGTCCGTGAATGAGGCGGGGAGTTTTGTTTGTGTGGGGCGGTGAGGCGTTGATGTGCTTCTTGCGGGAGCGTCTTCAGGCGCTCAGCAGGCGCGCCGCCAACACGGATTGCATGTCACGGCGACCGTCTGCGATCACGTAAATCAGGACCTGCTGCCCGGTGACGCGGTAGATCACGCGGTAAGGCTTGAAGAGAGTCTGACGATATTCTTTGATGCCAAGACTGACCAGCTCCTTTGGAAAGCTGCCACGTTCAGGGAAGCTCGACAGACTCTCTACAACATCCATCAACTGATCGAGGACATGGTCGGCGTTGGCCAAACAGTCGAATTCAGAGATGTAGTCATGGATGGCTTCCAGGTCCCGCTCCGCACCCTTGGTCAGCAGGACTTCGAATCTTGCAGACTTGCTTTTCATCATTCAGCCGTACGCTTGGCACGCAGCTTGGCAACGACATCGCCTACCGGCGTGAGCTTGCCGGCAGCCACATCCTGATTGCCAAGCGCCAGGATTTTCAGCAAGGCGAGCGTTTCCTGAGTTTCTTCATAGGAAGCAAGGTCTTGCAGAACGGCCTTGGCTTCGCCATTTTGGGTGATGACCAACGGCTGGCGCTGCTCGGCTAAATGTGTCAGCACGTCGGCGGCATTGGCCTTGAGATAGCTGATCGGTTTGACTTGGGATGAGTAGCGCATGGCCGTGCTCCTGATTGGGGTGGGCTTAATATAGTCTTTTTATGGTCCTTGTGCAAGACGGCGGGCATCTTGCACAAGGATTTCCCGCACCGCGAAAGCGGTTTAACGGCCGCGGCCGGTCGTCCTGCTGTCCTGGTCTCAATCCACCTCAGGCCGCAACTCATCCTGGAACTGCGCCACTTGTGCACCGCGCACCGAGCAGCCGATGCGGCTGCCGGGGAAGGCGGGGTCGCGCGAAGGTTCGATGACCAGAGTCCGTTCCCCCAGCACGTTGGACTGGCCGCGGTAATAGTCGAAGCGCGTCGTGCGGTGCCAGCCGCCGCGATCGAAGATTTCCATGCGCACGTAGTTGCCGTCCAGTTCGCGGCTGGTGCGCTTGAAGTTGGGGATGGCCGCGCCCAGCACCTTGGCCAGTTGTTCCGGGGTGGCCGGGCTGTAGAAGCCCCAGCTCATCTTCTGCAACTGGCCGTTGCTTTCCGTGCGCTCATCGTAATAGCCGCTCAGGGTCTGGCCGTAGGCCTGAGCGCTGCCAGCGGCCGCAATGCGGTTGCTGCCGGGTGTGCGACGATCCGGCACATCGATGCTGGCTACCGGGCCCTTGAGCGTGACTACGAAGGCCGGCGGCAGGCTGCCGGAGAACTGGCGCAAGGTGGCCGCAAAGCTGGCGTCGCAGCTGGCCAGGGCCTTGATCACGTTCTCGTACGGTCCGCGCTGGTCGGTCACTGCGCTTGCCTGAACCTTGTTGTGCAATTCATTGCGGGCCTCGTTGCGCTGTGCTGCTTGCTGCGCCTTGATCTCCAACCGCTGCTGCTTGATCTGCAGCTTTGCCATCCGCTCTTCCGGCGTGGAGCAGGCGGTGGTCAACAGAAGTGTGCCGGCTGCGAGCAGCCAGGTGCGTGATGCGGACATGATTTCCCCTTGAAGTGTCTGCTGGTTGTAGGTCTTGTGTGTTGCTCCGGAGTGCCACTGTATTGCTCGCGCCATGCGAAGGTGTATTGCTCCGGTTTGCTGCTGTATTGCTTTGGTCTTGCTTGTGTATTGCCACTGTATTGCTGGCTTCTGGCTACGCTCCCAGCGCCGTACTGCTAGCCGCCATCTCCAGCAGCGCCTTCAGCGCAAGGTCTTGGGTACGATGCTGCCGCGCCGGCTTTGCAGTACATACGCACAGGTGATAGTGCGTTCCTTGCTCGTGATGCAGAAATGGCGTGGCATCGGCGGCCATGGCACCTTCGTGCCGGGCGGCATTGTGACGAAATTTGTAATCGGCCTCCTTGCCACACCACAGGCGATAGAAGGCGGCTTCCCGTTCGTCCCCGCTGAGCTCTGCCAGGCCGGACAATTCTTGCGGCGTGAAGGCGAGATCGGCCAGTGAAGACAGGTCGCGTTCGGGAGCCGGTGCTTCGATGTCCACTCCGATCTGCGTGCCTACGCTCACGCCGCAGGCGATCCAGCCACGGCTGTGCGAGAGGCTGGCCGCTGGCTGTGTGATGCCATCGGCGGGCGCACCGGCGATGCGCACCAGCGGGGCGGCACCGTGCCGTTCGCTCACTTCGATATCGTCCAGGCGGCAACCGCTGGCCTGCATCAGCGCATGCCGCATCAGCAGCCGCGCCAGCAGGAATTCGCAGGCGCGCTGCGGGCGCAGGAAGCCTTGCAGGCGCGTGCGCTCATCCGGAGACAGGATCGCAGCCAGCCGCCCCAGCGTGGCCGGGCACGCGTCCGCGCCGACGAAGGCGCGGCCATCCACGACCCAGGCAACGGTGGATGGCATGGCGGCTTACTGGCCCAGCTTGACGATGTCGCCCTTGAGGGCGACACCGGCCATGGTGGCACCGGCGTGGCATTCGAACTGGGTGGCGCTGGCCATTTCATTCTTCTTGTAATAGCTCACGATGTTGACCACGCCATTGCCGCCCAGCTCGCGGGCCTTCTTGTGCAGCTGTACCAGCGCCGAGAGGAAGACCCACTTGCAGGCCTCTTCATCACTCTTGCCGACGGCATTGGTCTTCTGGTTGGTGACGTCGGTGGCGATCTTCTCCAGCACTGCCGGGTGCGCCTGGCCGGCAAAGTAGAACTTGACCGAGCCATCCAGGATTCCTTCCTTGTCCTTCATGTCGGCGGTACTGTCCAGCGGCAGCAGGTGCTTGGTATCGCGCGCCTGGGCCGGCAGGGCGGCGGCCAGCGCCAGGGTGAGTGCGAGGGTGATGGAAATTGTCTTCATATCGCTTGTTTTCCTTGTCATGAGGGGATGCAGAGGGAGGGCAGAAGGGGCAGGCGAGCGTCAGGGCCAGCGCTTGAAGATCAGCGAGGTGTTGATGCCGCCGAAAGCAAAGTTGTTCGACATCACGTACTCGCACTGCAGCGCCCGGCCATCGCCGGTGAGGTAGTCCAGCTCGCCGCACTCCGGGTCGGGCTGCTGCAGGTTGATGGTGGGGGCGAACCAGCCGTGGCGCATCATCTCGATGGACAGCCAGGCTTCCAGCGCGCCGCAGGCCCCGAGGGTGTGGCCCATGTAGCTCTTGAGCGAGCTGATCGGCGTACCGTTTCCGAACACGCGCGCGGTGGCCTGGGTTTCGGCCATGTCGCCCTGGCGGGTGCCGGTGCCGTGCGCATTGATGTAGCCGATGGCCGAGGGCGGCAAGCCGGCGTCGTCCAGCGCCATCTGGATGGCCGCCTGCATGGTGGCTGCATTGGGATTGGTGACGTGGGCACCGTCGCTGTTGGTGCCGAAGCCGACGATCTCGGCATAAATGCGGGCACCGCGTGCCTGGGCGTGTTCCAGGTCTTCCAGGATCAGGCTGCCGGCCCCTTCGCCCAGCACCAGGCCGTCGCGGTCGCGGTCGAAGGGGCTGGGGGTGAGCTGCGGCGTGTCGTTGCGCACGCTGGTGGCGTAGAGGGTGTCGAAGACGGCCGCTTCGGTGGCGCACAGTTCTTCGGAACCGCCGGCCACCATCGCCACCTGGCGCGCGCTGCGGATGGTTTCATAGGCATAGCCGATGCCCTGGCTGCCCGAGGTGCAGGCGCTGGAGGTGGTGATGATGCGGCCGGTGATGCCGAAGAACACGCCCATGTTCACCGGTGCCGTATGCGCCATCATTTTGAGGTAGGTGTTGGCATTGATGTCGCGGGTGTTCTTTTCGGCGAACATCATGGCGAAGTCGGCAATGGCATTGGGCGTACCGGCCGAAGATCCGTAGGCGATACCCAACTGGCCGCTCTTGAGCAGCGGATCTTCCAGCAGCCCCGCATCGGCCAGTGCCCATTCGCTGGCGCGCGTGGCCATCAGGGCGACCCGGCCCATGCTGCGGGTGGTCTTGCGGTTGTAGCGTTCGGACAGCGAAAACTCCACGGCCGGGGCCCCCAGGCGGGTGTGCAGGCCGATGTATTCATCCCATCCGGGCATGCGCTGCACGGCATTGCGCAGGGTCTGCAGATGCGCCAGCGCGCTGTTCCAGTCGGTGCCGATGGGACTGATGCCGGCCATGCCGGTGACCACCACCCGGCGCTCGTTGAGAGGGCGCGTCATGCCAGGCCTCCATTGACCGAGATCACCTGGCGCGTGATGTAGGCCGCATCGGGTGACATCAGGAAGGCCACGGCGGCGGCCACTTCTTCGGGTTTGCCGGCGCGGCGCGCGGGGATCAGCTTGAGGATCTCGTCGACGGGCGCGTCTTCGGTCATGTCGGTATCGATCAGGCCGGGTGCGACGCAATTGACGGTGATGTCGCGCTTGGCCAGCTCCAGCGCCAGTGCCTTGGTGGCACCGATGACACCGGCCTTGGCGGCGCTGTAGTTGACCTGGCCGCGATTGCCGATCAGGCCCGACACCGAGGCCAGGGTCACGATGCGGCCGGCCGCCCGCCGCCGCACCATGGGCATGACCAGCGGATTGAGCACGTTGTAGAAGCCATCGAGGTTGGTGCGCAGCACGCTGTCCCAGTCCTCGCCGGGCATGGCGGGGAAGGCGTTGTCGCGGGTGATGCCGGCATTGCAGACCACGCCGTAGTAGCAGCCGTGCTGTTCCACATCGGCCAGCAGGGCCTGCGCGGCCTGTTCGCGATGGGCCACGTCGAATTGCAGCACGCGGGTCTGGCGGCCCAGCGCGGCGATCTCGGCGGCGACCTGGTCGGCAGCATCGCGCCGGGCGTGGCAATGCAGGACGATGTCATATCCCTCGCGTGCCAGGCGCAGCGCGATGGCGCGGCCGATGCCCCGGCTTGAGCCGGTAACGAAAATGCTGTGTGCTCCCGATGTGGTCATGCCATGCCTTCTTGAAGATAGTGTGTTGCATCGTGCGGCTGGAATACCGACACGGTGGCTTGCGCCAGTTCTTGTTGGGTCGCCAGGTCGGTGATGCGGCACTCGAAGGAACCCAGTCCGTTCTCCGCCTGCAGCAGCAACTGCACCGATACACCCAGCCGCATGCCGGTGGCGAACTCCGGCACGCTGCAGCCATAGCGGCGTGCCCCCAGCAGGAAACCGATCTTGGCGTGGCCGCCCTTGATCCGTTCCTGATAACCGGCCCAGGCTGCGATGCTCTGGGCCATGTATTCGATGCCGACCCAGGCGCCCACGCCAGTGCCGTTGTGGAACAGGCTCTCGGGACGGATCTCCAGCTCGGCCTGCAGCCGGTCTTCACTCACTGCGACCACGCGGTCGATGAGAATCATCGGCGCAGCGTGCGGCAACAACTGCTCTACCGGCGGGATGCCGTGCGCAAGCGAGCTCATGCGTTTTCCTCGCGCGAAAAGACCAGCGCGACATTGCTGCCGCCAAAGGCGAATGAATTGGAGAGTACGTGCTGCAGTGGCCTGCCGAGGCGCTGGCCGACCTTGACCGGAGCCAACGGCGGCAGCGCCGGATCGGCAACGCCATCCCACAGGTGGGGCGGCAGCAGGCCCTGCGGGTTGTCATCCTGCATCAGCAGCCAGCACAAGCCGGCTTCGATGGCGCTGGCCGCACCCAGGGTATGGCCGGTGAAGGGCTTGGTCGAACTCACCGGCACCTCGAGCCCGAACAGTGTCTGCACCACCCGTGATTCCATCGCATCGTTCTGCGCCGTGGCCGTCCCGTGCAGGTTGATGTAATCGATCTGGGCGGCATCGAGTCCGGCGCGGCGCAGGGCCTGGCCGATGGCCAGTTGCGCGCCCCGGCCTTCGGGATCGGGGGCCGAGATGTGATAGGCGTCGGAAGACTCGCCCCAGCCACTGAGCCGGACCGGTGCGGGTTCGCGCGTGAGCAGGAACAGCGCCGCACCCTCGCCGATGTTGATGCCGCAGCGATGCAGCGAGAGCGGATTGCAGGGTTCGCTGCTTACCGATTCCAGCGCCGTGAAGCCGGAGATGGTGAATTCGCACAAGGTATCGACCCCGCCGCAGAGGACGGCATCGCACAGGCCCATGTTGAGCAGGCGCGCGGCGCTGGCGATGGCCTTGCCGCTGGAAGCGCAGGCGCTCGATTGCACGTAGGCCGGACCGCTGGTGCCCAGCGTCATTTGCAGCGCGGTGGCCGGCGACCCCAGCTCCTGCTGGCCGTAGTGGTAGCCGGGCGGGAAGCTGCCGCTGGCGGCACGCGCTGCAAAGGCGGTTTCGCCCTCGGCGATGCCGGAGGTGCTGGTGCCCAGCACGATGCCGATGCGTTCTGCACCGTACCGGGCGATGGCGGCATCGACCTGGGGACGGATACGTTCCAGCGCGGCCAGCGCCAGGCGGTTGTTGCGGCTGCGCTCGCGCAGCGGCAGGTGGTCGTCTGCGGGAAGGAGCGTGTCATCGGTCACCGCGCCCAGGGCCAGCGGCACGCCCTGGGCATCGCGGTAGCGCGCATCGGCGCGCAGGCCGCTGTGGCCGGCCAACAGGCGCGCGCGGATGGCCTCATGCGTGCTGCCGAGCGGACAGACCATGCCGAGGGCGTTCAGATAAAGGCTCATGCGTGTGGCGATGTCATTCAGAGGTCACCACCGACTGGATGGTCAGCTTGTAGTGGTAACGCAGATTGTTCAGGATCACTTTGCCTCCCCAGCGGCGCTGGTCGGGGTAGTCGATCACGGCAATCGTTTCGCCGTGGAGCAGGAGGGTACGTTGAGCCCGGGCTTCGCGCAACTCCCAGCCCTCGGGAAGGGCCTGGCGGATGGCGTCAGCCGGCCACAGGGTCAGCTGGACGTCCTGCAGTACATCTTCACCTTGCACCTGGCTGGGCAGCATGGGGTGGCGCCAGACCTGCAATTGCTGGCCGTCATAGTGAAGCGACATGACACGCTGGCCAAACGCCAGGCCGACCAGGTCGACATGGCTGGCATCGATTTCCAGCGCCGTGTCGAGCTGGTCGACACGGTTGCCGCGCTCCACCGTCAGGTGTTGCTGCAGGCTGATGTCCTGGCCCAGCGCGGCCGGCGGCAAACGCAGGGACAGGCGCGCAGACGGGCGCGTATCCGGGGGTGGCGGGCTGGCACAGCCGCCCAGCAGCAGGAGGGTGGCGGCACTCACGGCGGCCAGCAGGCGGGAGGGTTTCATGCGGATTCCTTGTCCGGCTGTGCGCGCTGAACCTGGAGCGGTTCGCGGCCGGGATGGGTGAACAGAGGGGCCAGCAGCCACACCAGCAGCATGCCGCACAGCATGGTCAGGCCGAAAGCGTGCAGCGGCGGGCTGTGGCTCAGGGCCAGCAAACCGAAGGACAGCAATGCGCTGGCGGCCGACAGGCCCACGGTCAGCCAGGCGTGGGGGCGCTGGTGGCCGGAGGCTTCCAGCAGGAAGATGCCGTAGTCCACGCCCAGCCCCAGCACCAGCAGTCCGGCCAGGACGTGGAACAGCTGCAGCGGCAGGCCCAGCCAGCCGAACAGGCCCAGCGTCAGCAGCGAGGCCAGCAGGGGCGGGGCCAGCGCGCGCCAGGCGCGGCGGCGGTAGCGCAGGGCCAGCAGGGCGAAGATGGCGGCGTAGGCACACAGCAGCGCCCAGCCCATGGTGATGCGGTATTGGCGCAGCACGGCCGAAATGTCGCCCACCTTGTCCACCCATTGCACGCCCGGCAGTCCATCGGCCACGGCGGCCAGGCGGTCCAGCTGGCGATAGTCGGTCAGGCCGCGCAGGGCCACGATGCTGGCGAACTGGCCGTCCACTTGTCCCAGCCAGAGGTGGCGCGAGGCGGTACCGGCCGGGGTGGCCAGGAATTCTGCCGGGGTGAGCGGCTGGGCCTTGTCCAGCATGCGCTGGCGCAACGCTTGCGCCCATTGCGGGCTTTCATCGATGGCTTGCGCGGTGAGGGTGACGGCGTCGGGCGTGGCAGCTTGTGGCTCCAGCAGCGCGCGCCGCAGCAGGGTCAGGTTGTCCTGCTGGCGCTGTTGCGAGGGGACCCAGTTGGACACCGCCTGTACGCCACTGATGAGCTTGCCTTGCACCAGGGGTTGCAGCTTCTCGCGCAGGGCTTCTTCCTGCCGCAATACGGCCTCGGGCGAGGCTCCGCGCACCAGGTAGAACTGGACCGGGGCGGCCATGTCCAGCAACTGGCTGATGCGGATCTGATCCTGCAGCAAGGCCGGCGGACTGTTCTGCAAGGCGCGGATGTCGTCGCTGCTGTGCAGACGCGTGATGCCGGCGATGGCCAGCCCGATCAGCGCCACCGCCGCCGGCAGGACCAGGTGCCAGGCCACGCCGCCCAGCAGGTCAGGCCAGCGGGCGATGCTTTGGCCGAAGCGCTGCGCTTGCGCACTGGCACGCAGGCTGTGCGGACCGATCAGGCGGGGGAACCAGCAGGCCACCGTCAGCCAGGCAAACACCAGTCCCAGGGCCGAGAACACGGCCATTTGCTGCAGGCCGGGGAAGGGCGTCAGGGCCATGCCGAGATAGCCGATCAGTGCCGCCAGCAGCATCAGCGCCAGCCCCGGCAACAGGCGGCGCAGCAGAGCGGTCGAGTCCTGCGTGACCGGCGCGGCCAGGCGCGCGCAGAGAAAGTAGATCCCGTAGTCCTGGGCGATGCCGATCAGGCTGGCACCGAATACCAGCGTCAGCAGATGGATCTTCCCGAACAGCAGCATGCTCACCGACAGCGCACCGAGGCAGCCGACGGCGATGGACAGGGCGATGTAGAGAATCGGCTTGAGCGAGCGGAAGCTCAGCCACATCAGCAGCAGGATGCCCAGCAGCGAGCCGGCACCGATGGTGGCGCTTTCGCTGCCGGCCTGGGCGCTGGCAGCGGCCGCATGCAGGACCACGCCGCCGGTGATGACCTCGCTGGCCTGGCTGCGGGCCGCCTGGCGCGCCTGCGCCAGCAGCGGCACGATCTGCTCCTGCGCCTGCATGGAAAACGCCGGGGCCTTCAGTTCCAGGAGCAGCAGGGCGTAGCTCACGCCATCGCGCTCGACGAAGAGCTGGCCGTCGCGCGGGCGCACGGGCGTCTCCCTGGCGCGTTCCTGTACCCAGTCGCTGAAGAGTCCGAAAGGATCATCCTGCCAGGCACCCAGGCGGGGGCCGCCGAACGCGCCGTACAGGCCGCTCAAGGCGCGCTGGCTCCATGCCTGCGGGGTGCCGCTTGCCAGCTGGGCGCGCTGGGCCTCACTGAGCAGCAGGCTGCGGCTGCCCGCCAGGCTGTCGAGCCACTGGTTTTGCCATTGCGCGTTGTCGCCGCTGATCGGGGCGATCAGGCCGGAGTGCGCGCGCAAGACCGTGAGGTAAGCCTGTGCGCCGGCCTGGGCCCGGCTCCAGTCGCGGTCGCCGATCAGCACCACCAGCTTCTGCTGGGCCGCATCGACCATGTGCGAGAAGGCTTGCTGGCGTACCGCATCGCGGCCACCGGCGCCCGGCAGCAGGGCCAGGATGTCGGTATCGGGACTGGCGCGCTGGCCCAGCCACAGCCAGGCATTGTGGCCGGCCACCAGCAGCACCGCCAGCAGCCAGGCCAGCGCCAGCAGGCGCGGCTGGCGGCGCGCGGGCTTAGTCAAACAGGGCTCCTTCGTCGGCCGTCATCGCACCCTCGCCGGTCTTGATGGCCGAAAAACGGATCTCGGTGCGGTCGCCGCTGGCTTCCTTCATGTCGACCTTTTCCACATAGCTGGCACCGGCCAGGCTGATGTCGCCGATGGCCTTGGCCAGTGCCGGCTGGCGCGCCTTGAGCGCGACCTGCCAATGGCCCTCGCGCAGGCTGCCATCGAGTTCGAAGAGCGTATCGAGCTGGCTCAGGTCGCCGGCCAGCAGGGAGAACAGCACGCTGTTGATCATCTTGACCACCGGCTCCTGTTGCGCATCGAGCTTCATGGCCACGCGGCCATCCTGGATCTGCACGATGGCCTCGCGCGTGATGCGCAGGGTGCTGGGGAAGGGCTGCAGTGTCTGCCACAGGATGCCCCGGCCCTTGAGCACGCAGAAGCGGCCCTGGGCCTGCAGCGGCTTCTTGATGCCGGTCAGTTGCTTGGTCTGGTCGAAGCGTCCGCACATCACGGCCGGCTTGGCCAGGGTGGCCTGGATCTGTTGCACCGGGGCGGCGGCGTGAGCGGCGGGCAGCACGGCCAGCCAGGCCAGGGAGACGAGGAAGGTTCTTGCGTTCATGGGGCAGGAGGCGTCAGTCCGAGCTTGTGCCACAGTACCGGGGGCGATACGAAGCACATCTCGTGGTTGTTCATCTGCACCGCCACCTGGACGGTGGAGGCGCGGGTCAGGCGTGCGCCGCTGGCGGCGTCGCTGATGAGGTAATCGATGCGCAGGCGGTTTTCCCATTCGACGATGGCCGCACTCACGCGGATGCGCTGGCCGAAGCGGGCCGGTGCGGCATAGCGCAGGTGCAGATCGATCACCGGCCAGCCATAGCCGGATTCCTTCATGGCCGGATAGTTGTAGCCCAGGCCATCGAGCAGGGCGCAGCGCGCGGCTTCCATGTATTCGACGTAGCGGCCATGCCAGACGATTTCCATCGGATCCAGGTCATAGAACTGGATCTGCAATTCGACTTCGCCGCGCCACGGGGAATTGGCCAGGGTGACTTTGCCCGCCGGCAGGACGGTCTCACTCATACAGGCTCCAGGCCTGGGCGCGGATACGCTGCAGCAGCAGGCGCAGGTCGGGCTCCAGCATGCGGTCTTCATCGACCACGGCAATGTCTTCGGCCAGCGCGGCCTGCATGGCGGCCAGGCGGCCAGCGGGCAGATCCTGCAAGGGCGTGTCGCCGGCCTGCTGGCGCTGGCTGCGCAACCAGACACCCTGGCGCACCGTGATCAGCAGGGCGGCGGCGACCTGTTCGGTCAGCTCCAGCACGCGCAGGCAATCGCGTGCGGCAATCGTGCCCATGCTGACCTTGTCCTGATTGTGGCATTCGGTGGAGCGCGAGAAGACCGAGGCCGGCATG
>NZ_DBIC01000307.1:0-338 GCF_002296545.1 Herbaspirillum sp. UBA812
CCCCGCCATGGAAAGCAAACGCAGATGCATGAGACGAATATATCAAGCCGCAGCCAAGGGTGGCGCGGCGACTTCGCGAGCGGGAAGAAATTTGTCCGGACTATCGCGGCGATGCCACGAAACCGGCAGGAACCCTCCCAGTACATGGGACGGCTCTGGCGCAACGCCGATGTTCTCCCCCTCGAAAAACATCCGGTGACCAGTCAATGATTTGCCGCCGACCGCACTCCCTCCAGCGCGGAACCGACGGACAAAAAAAATAAGGCCCTGACAAAATCAGAGCCTTATCTCTACAGCTTCACAACACTTGAGCCAACTGGCGGAGAGGGTGGGATTCG
>NZ_DBIC01000307.1:636-7868 GCF_002296545.1 Herbaspirillum sp. UBA812
CGGAGAGGGTGGGATTCGAACCCACGGTACGGGAAACCGTACGCCTGATTTCGAGTCAGGTACATTCGACCACTCTGCCACCTCTCCGGTCAACTTCGGTCGTTTCACTGCGTGGTGCAGCGAAGACAGCGACTATAGCAGAACTATTTTCAGAGTGGAACTATTTTTTGAAAAATATTCAAAAAACTTATCTCCTCGTCATTGCATCTCCCGCAGGACAGACTAGCAGAAGCAAAGTTCACACATAAAACCATCAAGCTGAATTGCTTATCATCATCTTGTCATAAATCACTTCTAGGATCCGTAAACTATTTTGCGATGCATTGCCGTTCTTTGACTCTCTCGAATCCGGATTCAGCCAGATGGCTCCCCTCTCCAATCCAATCTTTCCGCTCGGCGCCGAAGTCGTCGATCTGATCGCCCGCGCCTCCGGTGCGGCCCTGCGCGGCGCCGACGATCCGATGTTGTCATTGCTGCATGAGATCATTGCTCAACGCAAGCTGTCGGCGCTGTTCCAGCCCATCGTGCGCATGCGTAACGGCGAGATTCTGGGATATGAAGGTTTGATCCGCGGCCCCTCCAATACCCCGCTGCATTCGCCGCTGGCGCTGTTCAAGGTGGCGCGCGCACACAACCTGTCGGTACAGATGGAATATCTGTGCCGCCACATCGTGATGACCCGCTTCGCGCAACTGGGCTTGCCGGGCAATCTGTTCCTGAACGTGTCGCCGGGGGCACTGATGCAGCCGGAGGCGATCCAGGGCGAGACCTTGCGCTATCTGGAAAAGCTGGGCGTCAATCCGCAGCGCATCATCATCGAACTGACCGAGAACGAACCCACCTACGACTATGCCCTGCTGCGCAATGCGGCCATGCATTACCGCGACATGGGCTTCCAGATTGCCATCGACGATCTGGGTGAAGGTTTCTCCAGCCTGCGCCTGTGGTCGGAGCTGCAGCCGGAATACGTCAAGGTCGACATGCACTTCGTGCAAGGCATCAACCATGATCCGATGAAGCTGCAGTTCGTGCGCTCGATCCAGGAGATTGCCGAAAAGTCCGGCTCCATCGTCATCGCCGAAGGCATCGAATCCCAGGCCGAACTGCTGACTATCCGCGACCTCGGCATTGCCTGCGGCCAGGGCTATCACATCTCGCGTCCGCTACCGGAGCCGCCGGTCTCGATCTCGGACGATGTCACCAAGACCCTGCGGCGCGACAAGGTCCCGCTGGCCGCCAACAAGTATGGCCCCGGCAAGCGCAGCGCCACCGTCGCCAAGCTGCTGCGCGAGACCCAGTACGTCAGTCCGGAAGTGACCAACGATGCGGCCTACGACATGTTCGTCAACGATCCGCAGCTGCAGGCCCTGCCGGTGGTCAGCAATGGCTTGCCGATCGGGCTCATCAACCGCTACAGCATGGTGGAGCGCTTTGCCCGCCTGTACGGCCGCGAACTGTATGGCAAGAAGTCCTGCGCCTTCTTCATGGACCCCAATCCCATCCTGACCGAGCAGGACACCAGTCTGCAGGACCTCTCCAACCTGCTGGTGCATGCCGAGTCGCACCACCTCTCCAACGGCTTCATCATCACCGACCGCGGCCAGTACGTGGGACTGGGTACCGGCCACGATCTGCTGCGCGAGATCACGCAGATGCAGATCGACGCCGCCCGCCACGCCAATCCGCTGACGCAGTTGCCGGGCAACGTGCCCATCAACGATCACATCGAATACCTGCTGCAAAGCGGGGTGGAATTCTGCATCTGCTATTGCGACCTCGATCAGTTCAAACCCTTCAACGATGTCTACGGCTATCGCAAGGGCGATGACATGATCCAGGCCACCGGCCGCGTGCTGCAGCAGGCCTGCGACCCCAACCTGGACTTCATCGGCCACATCGGCGGGGACGATTTCCTCATCCTGTTCCAGAGCGAGGATTGGGAAAAGCGCTGCCGCACCATCCTCGACACCTTCGAAGCCGAAACCCGCGCCTTCTACTACGACGAAGACGTGCAGCGCAAAGGCTATTACACCGAGGATCGCCAGGGCAACCGGGTGTTCCACCCGCTGGTCTCGCTGTCGCTGGGCTCGGTGAAGATCGAACCCTCGCAATACTCCTCACCGCACCAGATCGCCTCGGCCGCCACCCGCGCCAAGAAGGAAGCCAAGAAGATCCAGGGCAACAGCCTCTTCATCGAGCGCCGCATCCCGACCACCTTCTCCTGGGCGCTCAAGGACGCTTAGCCAGCCTGCTTACGAAAACGTTTTCTCGCCCGGTGCGACGATAAAAAAACGGCTGCCCCTTGCGAGGCAGCCGTCTTCATTTGGCGCTCAGGAAAACTGAATCAGGCGCCCGGCACCAGCTTGGTCACGCCGCCCATGTAGGGCTGCAGCACCTCGGGGATCTCCACGCTGCCATCGGCCTGCTGGTAGTTTTCCAGCACGGCTACCAGGGTGCGTCCCACAGCCAGGCCGGAACCGTTCAGGGTATGCAGCAGTTCCGGCTTGCCCTGGGCATTGCGGAAGCGGGCCTGCATGCGGCGCGCCTGGAAAGCTTCGCAGTTGGAGACCGAGGAGATCTCGCGATAGGTGTTCTGCGCCGGCAGCCAGACTTCGATGTCATAGGTCTTGGCCGCACCAAAGCCCATGTCGCCGGTGCACAGGGTGATGACGCGATACGGCAGGCCGAGCTTTTTGAGGATGGTCTCGGCGTGGCCCAGCATCTCGTCCAGGGCTTCGTAGGATTTTTCGGGATGGACGATCTGCACCATTTCCACCTTGTCGAACTGGTGCTGGCGGATCATGCCGCGCGTATCGCGGCCATAGGAACCGGCTTCCGAGCGGAAGCAAGGCGAGTGCGCCGTAAACTTCATCGGCAGCGCGTCGCCTGCGACGATTTCATCGCGCACGAAGTTGGTCAGCGGCACCTCGGCCGTGGGGATCAGGTACAGTGCGGCGTTTTCGGCTTCGCCTTCCTGGCCGCCCTTCTTGGCCGCGAACAGGTCCGCCTCGAACTTGGGCAGCTGGCCGGTACCACGCAGGCTGTCGGCGTTGACGATGTAGGGGGTGTAGCACTCGGTGTAGCCATGCTCCATGGTATGGGTGTTGAGCATGAACTGCGCCAGCGCGCGATGCAGGCGGGCGATGCCGCCCTTGAGTACGGCGAAGCGCGAACCGGTCAGCTTGGTGGCGGTATCGAAGTCCAGCCCAAGGGGCGCGCCGACGTCGACGTGATCCTTGATCTCGAAGTCGAAGCTGCGGGGCGTGCCGACCTTGCGCAGCTCGACGTTGCCGCTTTCGTCATTGCCGGCCGGCACGGATTCGTGCGGCAGGTTGGGCACGGCCTGCAGGAACAGGGTCATCTGCTGCTGCACTTCTTCCAGACGGGTGGCGGAGGCCTTCAACTCGTCGCCGATGCCATTGACTTCGGCCATCACTGCGGAAGCGTCTTCACCTTTGCCCTTGAGCATGCCGATCTGCTTGGACAGCGAATTGCGCTTGCCCTGCAGTTCTTCGGTACGGGTCTGGATCTGCTTGCGCTCGGCTTCCAGCGCATTGAAGCCGGCCACGTCCAGGACGAACTTGCGGGCCGCCAGGCGGGCTGCGACGTTCTCGATGTCTTTACGGAGGAGTTGAATGTCGATCATGGGAAGAAATTACGATAGGGTTGATGCTCGAAACCGCGATTGTACCAAGTCACGCGCCCGCCACGGGCCTCCCGTGCGCCCTGCCCGCAATAAAATCCGGCCGCAGCGGTAGCCGCCACCGCCCATGCGGGTTACCATGCGGCCCATCGCATCCCTCATGAGACCCGTTTGCCCATGTCCGTCCAGCCCGAATCCCGCCCGCCGCGCGAAGTCCCCGTCCTGTTTTCCCTGCTGGGCCTGGTCGCCGCCCTGGCCGTGGGCTTGTGGGCCGGCATCCACTACATGTCCAACGAGGCCAGCCTGTTCTACGGGCTGATCGCCGGGCTTTCCTTCGGTGCCACCTTCGCCTTCGGCCAGCAGATCAAGAACCGCCTGGTCCCACCCAAGGTCCGCAAGACTGACTGGAAAGTGCAGGCACCGGGCGCTGCCGAGCTGTCGCCCACGCGGGTGGCGGCCCAGCAGGCACGCAAGATCAGCGTGGAATTCGACGATGAAGAAATCCGCACCATGGTGCGCGGGGCCAAGCGCGAAGGCATCGCCTGGAGTGCAGTCGATGACGTCACCATCCGCATCAGCGAGGATGCCCTGCCGCAACCGCAATGGATCCTGGCCGGCAAGAGCGCCGAGGGCATCAAGGGCGTGCTGGTCCCGAATGACGCCGATGGCCTGGAAGCCTTGATGGAAGCCATGAAGACGCGCCTGCCTGGCTACGACGATGACAAGAACTACGAGACCGTGATCGCCGCCATGTCCGCCATGGAAGGCAGCTTCCACATCTGGCACCGCCCTGCGGCCTGATCCCTTCAGCGTACCGGCTTGGCGCCCGGTGCCAGGGCCGGCTCCTGCGCCAGCCGCTGCGCCAGAAACTGCACGAAGGCACTCAGACGCGGCGGCAGATGGCGCGTAGCCGGATACAGCGCCCACAGCTCGCCGCAATAGCGCGTTTTGAAACTCCACTGGGGCAGCACCTGCACCAGCCTCCCCTCCTCCAATGCCGGCCTGGCGATGAAATACGGCAGGCTGGCAATGCCCAGATGCCGCAGCGTGGCATCGAGCCGCACCCCGGTATGGTTGGCCGCATACCTTCCCCGCACTTCGACATTGACGGTCTTGCCCTGCCGGCGAAAGCGCCAGCGTGCATCCGCCGGTGATTCACCAAGGTAGATGCAGCTGTGCTCCTTCAGGGCCTGCGGGTGCGCAGGCGCCCCGTGCTCCTGCAGGTAGTGCGGCGTGGCGCACAGCAGATGGTCGATGCGCATCAGGCGCCGGCCCATCAGGCCCGGGGGCGGCTGGTCGGTGATGCGGATGGCCAGGTCGACCTGGTCGTCGATGAGGTCCATGTAGCGGTCCTCCAGCCGCAACAGCACGTCCACCTTGGGATGGGCCACCAAAAAATCCGGCATATGCGGATGCACCAGCGCATGGCCGACCGCCTTGGGCACGCTCACCCTCACCTGCCCTTGCGGTTCGGCATCGAAGGCAGCGGAGACGGCCAGCACGGCTTGCGCGGCATTGAGCATATCGCGGCAGCGGGCGTGGATTTCCTCGCCACTTGCGCTCAGGCGCAGCTTGCGGGTGGTCCGCTGCAGCAATTGGGTGCCCAGCGCCTTTTCCAGGCGGGCGATGGCGCGGCTGGTGGCCGAGGGGGTGGCACCCAGCTGGCGTGCGGCTTCGGAGAAACTGCCGGTCTCCACCACCTTGGCGAAGACGGCCATTTCGTTCAGGAGGGCGATGCTTTGATTTGTGCTCATGGTGCAAAGATCCTTTGCGTCGGTGCCGGATTATCGCAACTTCCTGCGGCCGCTACAATGCACGACACTCGCCGCAAGCCACATTGAAAGCCTCGCCATGACTGAACGCCTCTACCTGACCGACCGCGCCTTGCGCGCCGACATCCACGTGCAGGACTGCACCCCGCAGGACGATGGCCGCTACGCCGTGCGCCTGTCGGCCACGCCCTTTCATCCGCAGGGTGGCGGACAGCCCAGCGATACCGGCCGCATCGGCGACGTGGAAGTGCTGCGCGTGGTCAGCGAAAGTGAAGGCATCGTTCATCACACCGCAGCCCCTGTTGCGTCCGGCCCGGCCGTGGCGGCCGTCGACGCCGAGCCGCGCCAGTTGCATACCCGCCTGCATTCAGCAGGCCACGTGATTGGGCAAGTGATGGCAGAACTGGGATGGACGCCGACCAAAGCCCATCACTGGCCGGGAGAAGCGCGCGTGGTAGGCGTGGGTGCTGCAGCTGATGGCACGGCGCAGGAACTGGTGCCAGCAGAACTGGAGCGCCGCTGCAATGAATTGCTGGCGCAGGATCTGCCCTGTGTGATGGCCATGGACAATGGCTTGCGTCAGATCGGCTTTGGCGAATTGCCCGCCTATCCTTGTGGCGGGACGCATGTGGCGGCGCTGGGGGAGATCGGACAGATTCGGATTGAATCGGTGCGGATCAAGAAGGGCGAGGCGCTGGTCCGGTATGACGTCATCGGCTGAGTGCAAATCTGACTCGACCGAATATGGAGTCAAATTCGTTTTGGAATGACTGAAATAAATCGGGCATTTCTCTCCGTCGAGTCCGATGCCGCACCTATGGACGATTTATAACGCAAGTCCACGCACGTACCCTCTGAGCTTTTTGACCATGCTCAGGGGTGACGATGGCAAAGGCAAGACAGCTGAAGCCTGCAGAGCAAGCTGAACAACACAAACAGCAGGACTCTCCCCAACTCAATTACGAGAACCGGGGCCGCAGAGTCTGGCCGCTGAACATCACTACAAAATTCCGGAATTTGACCTGCAAGATCTTCCCGCCTTGGAATCCTATTGGTGATTCTGATTTTCTTTGGAAATAAAGCCTCTAGCTTCAATACAAAAGGGAATGGCCTAAGAAAAGAATTTCCGAAAATGATCCCGACCATTATTTTCTGGCTGGTGCTTTCCCTTGTTTCGCCCCTTTTAATCACTGACCACCTCGCTGCAAACAACAGCAAACTCGATTGCAAAAAATATGATTGCACCAACGAATTAAATGGCGCAATCAAAGAATTTCAAAATCAAAAGTATTCAATAAAGATTTGTGGAAGCGGGATAAATCACGGAGGAATTCTTGCTGACGATGCTCCGGGCCTGACTGAACTGGAGGACCACATCATTGCGATGCCGCCTTCATTCGTTGACAGATTGAAAGCCAAATACTTATTTTAAAAGTTACGCAACTTGGCTCAAAAAAGAGCTATCAATGATGCGTAGTGAATTTCAACCCGATCCACTCCTTCATTAAAGGAAAAAAATGACAAGTTACGCAGATCTCCAAGCGCAAATCAAGAAGCTGCAAGACCAGGCTGAAAAGCAGAAGGCAAAAGAACTGGAAAGCGTTATCGCCGGCATCAAGCAGCAAATCGCTGAATACGGCCTGACAGCGGAACAGCTTGGATTGGCGCCTGCCAGAAAGAAGACCGTCAAGAAAGCTGCCGCCAAAACCGCCGTGGTGATGTACCGAAATGGCGATCTCACCTGGTCAGGCGCTGCCCGTGGCCGCAAGCCGGGCTGGGTCAAGGAGATCATGGATGCGGGCGGCGATATCGAGAAA